>JBMYPG010000154.1:0-7761 GCA_049600095.1 Pikeienuella sp.
ACCCGGTTTTTCCTGCGCAAAATAGGCAAAATCTTCGGCACCCATCACGGGTGGCGCTGAGCGTATGACGTTTTCTGCGCCGACAACCTCGTCCAACACATCGGCTGCAAACGCCGTTTGCACGGGGTCGTTCACTGTTGGTGGATAGGCCGTATCCACCCGATCAATCGTGGCGGTGCAATGCGATGCCTCTGCAATCTGCGTGCATTTTCGTTCCATCTCCGCATATATCTGCTCATGCACAGCCGTATCAAAGGTGCGGACTGTGCCACCGAGCCGCACGGTGCCGGGAATGACGTTATGGGTTGTGCCGCCCTGAATGATGGTAACGCTCAGCACAGCTGGCTGGAGCGGATCAACCACCCGGCTGACGATTGTTTGCAGGCCCAGTACGATCTGCGCCGCAGCGATGATGGGGTCATGTGCGTCATGTGGCTGCGCGGCATGGCCGCCTTTACCCACAACATCGATGTAAAACTCATCAGCCGAGGCCATCACCGGGCCCGGCACGGCGGCAAACTGGCCCAGACCAGCGCCCGGCCAATTGTGCATGCCGTAGACCGCGCGCACATCAAATCTGTCAAATAATCCGTCTTCGATCATTTTCTTGGCCCCGGCACCGCCCTCCTCGGCGGGTTGAAAGCATAGAACGACCGACCCGTTAAAATTTCGTTTACCGGCGAGATGTTTTGCAGCGCCGAGCAGCATGGTCATATGGCCATCGTGGCCGCAGGCATGCATTTGCCCTTCGGTCTGCGAGGCATAGTCCAGGCCGGTCTCTTCGCTCATCGGCAGGGCATCCATATCCGCGCGGATCATTACCCGCTGTTCCGGCCCGGAGGCAGGGCCACCCGCGCCGTGCAGCAGGCCAACAACGCCGGTGCCGCCAATCCCCTCAACAACCTCATCCACGCCAAATTCACGCAGCTTGCCGGCGATGAATTTCTGGGCCTCAAATTCCGCATACCCAAGCTCTGGCCGTTGATGCAGCCATTGGCGCCATTCGGTCAGTTCGTCGGCCATCATCGCGATTGCGTTGTCGATTGGTTTCATGTCTCAATTCCTATTCCTGAGCAGGCCAGACTGAATTTAGCGAACCGGCGTTATCTCAGAGTCATGTCTGTATTGATGCTATGCGATTTTGGGCCCGGCTATGGGTCGACCCGTATTTGATATTGCATTTGATACCGCATAATTCACGGATGCAAAGGCAAAACCTGACTAAAACCGCAGCGGTTCGCCATCACGCAAAACGGCCTGCGCTTCGATGGAAAAATCGACCTCATCCCGCAAATGGCGCTCGCCTTCGTGCAAAACAAAAGCGGGGGCTAATCGAAACGGGCCTTTTGCCCCTTTTCGGGCGGTCACAATTACACGTTTCGCCGCCCGACCAATGCGCGATTGCAGGGGGAGAACGGCAATATCGCCAGCACCCTTTAGGCCCGCTAGGATGTGAGGCAATTGTTCTGCCAGATGAATGACAGCAATGCGGCCACCTGACCGGACGCGGCGCAAGGCGGCGGAGACCCATAGGTCTGCGCCTGCAGCTTCTCTCCTCGCTTTATCGCGCCCATCGTTTGGGGCGGCTGTCGCAGCGGATTCAAAAAACGGGGGGTTGGTGATGACCCAATCGAAGCCGATCTCTTTCAAATCCGGCGGGGCATCGAACAGATCACCGGCCCATACGGTCATATCTGGCGCGTTGCTTTGTGCCAGTGCCGCGTATTCGGCCTGCATTTCCAAGCCATGCAGCTCCAGCCCCGGCACCCGTGCGGCCAAGCAAAGCGCCGCTGTCCCTGCCCCGCAGCCGACATCCAGTACCTTTTGCCCTGCCTGCGCTTCGGTAGCGGCAGCCAGCAAAACCGGGTCCGTTGCTGCCCGATAGCCGACGCGCGGTTGGTGCAGCATGACCCGCCCATTCAAAAAGGCGTCCAGCGTCAGATCAGCGGGGGCAAATTTCATGCTGATGTGCTCACTTCAATCTCATTATCCCGCATCACAGCGCGGGCGACAAAGGCGTCTTCCCTTGCCACCATCAGGCGGCGGGGCAGAATGCCGAGCGATCCATCGAGTATGCTCATATGGACGTCCAGAACGAAGCAGTCTATATCCTCAGCGCGCAACAACGCGGTTGCGAAACTGATGACGGTCGGGTCGTTGGTTTTCAGAAGCTCTTCCATGTTCTGAGGACCATAGGCGCCCAAATCCGTGCCGTCGAGTATCTCATCGGGCGTATCAGTGACCAACCGCCGCGACATGAAGGGATTTTCTGTTGACGACCGATGCATTCACCCGCCTGACCGCGCTGGTTAAACCAGAACTTGAGGCCGTCAATGACACCATTCGCACGCGCATGTCATCCGAACATGCGCCGCGAATTCCTGAGCTGAGCGCCCATCTGATTGAGGCTGGCGGCAAGCGCCTGCGGCCTGTGCTGACGTTGGCAGCGGCCAAGATGTGTGGCTATGAGGGCGACCATCAGGTTCGGCTTGCAGCGGCGGTGGAGTTTATCCATACCGCCACCCTGCTGCATGATGATGTAGTGGATGAAAGCGACCAGCGGCGTGGACGCCCGACGGCGAATATTCTGTTTGGCAATCAGTCCAGCGTTCTGGTTGGCGATTACCTGTTTTCGCGGTCATTCCAGTTGATGGTTGAGACTGGTTCGCTGCGGGTTCTGGACATCCTCGCCAATGCGTCCGCTGTGATTGCCGAGGGAGAGGTGTTGCAGCTTACCGCCCAGCATGACCTGTCTGGCGGCGAGGATCGCTATTTTCAGGTTATTCGTGGCAAGACGGCGGAACTGTTTGCTGCGGCGGCTGAAGTTGGTGGAGAGATTGCTGGTGCTGATAAGGCCAAGGTTCAGGCCTTGCGCGATTATGGTGATGCGCTGGGCATCGCATTCCAGCTTGTTGATGACGTGCTGGATTATGGCGGGTCATCTGCTGCCATGGGTAAGAACGTCGGCGATGATTTCCGCGAGGGCAAAGCCACTCTGCCGGTGTTCCTATGTGCAGCCGATGCCGACGAGGAAGAAGCGGCGTTTTGGGAGCGTGTGATCGAGGATCACGAGCAAGAGGACGACGACCTCGGCCTTGCGCTGGCGTATTTTGAAAAACATGACGCATTGGAACGGACCAAAGCGCGGGCGACTGAATGGGGCCAGACGGCGGTGAAAGCGCTGGATGCTTTCCCGGATAGCGATCTGAAAACAGCGTTGACTGATATTGTGGATTTCGTGGTTTCGCGGGCTTATTAAGGTTGTATTGCTGACCGCTCGGCAGGTTGGGTTTCAACCCATCATGAGCGGGAAACCCCACCTTAATGCAAACGCCTAATCCTCACCAAACAGAAACACTGGTCCGTGCGACTAGCACGGGCCGCGCCTGACCTCCCCCCGGGAGGGCGCACTGCGGCGTATCAAACTATTGAAATGGTAGATGTACGCGGAGCGATAAATTGCCTCCCTGGAAAAGTGGTCTTTGCCCTCCCGAGGTCAGGCACAGCCCTTAGCACCTGAACTTCAATGGGCCTCAATCGCACTGCGCCCACCTTACTCCGGCAACGCCACATCCTCGCCACGATCAACCGCTGCCAACCAATCGCGCCACTCATCTGTCTGATAGGGCCATTTCGGTTGCCAGTTGGTGGGGTCGTTCTCCCCCTCCAACCCCGGGCCGGTTATGCACCATCTTGGCGGTGCTGCAGGCAGGAAGAATTGCTTGCGTTGCGATCGGCTAAGGCAGCGGGGCGTCTTGTCTTGCACTGACTGCACGACCGATTGCGGATCGGGTGACAAATCCCATTTCACCGGCCCATCCCATGTCCAGCCGACCAGCGCGCGGCCATCGTCCACAAAGGCTTTGCCAAATACAATAGGCGCAAAACCACGGGCATCAATCTTGTGTTCGACAATCTTGGCACCGGTTTGCACATCCCACACCCGCAGTTTGCCATCGACATCCGCCGTTATGAATTGCTCATCAGCCGAAAACACCGGCCTTTCCAGCCAATTATTGACGCTGCGTATTTCGATAGTGGAGGTCAGCTTGCCATCGCTCGTCCGATAAATGCCCAATTCGGTGCCTGTATGGCGGCTGACCAGATAATCACCACTTGGTGAGAATATTGGTGGTGAGTTGGAAGCGTGTTTCAGGTCAAAAGCCAGCAGACGTTGCCGCGCGCTGGTATCCCAAACCTCTGCTTTGTCTTGCACCGGCCAGAAATACAGCACGCGCTGTCTGTCCGGTGAAAATGTAACAAAAGCTCCACCCTCTGCTGGCCCAAAACTGCTGAGCAGGGTGGTTAAGGTTCGGTCATAGACCTGCATCACCTGCTCTTTATCCAGAATGAAGATCGACTGTCCGTCGGCTGACATCGTGGGGGGGCCAAGGCGAGAGTTATAGTCGAAACTCATCCGCCCGATCTCACGCCCCGTGGCAACGTCATAAGTGATGTAATGGCGGTCTGTCTCGATGATTTCTTTTGCCACGATGGTCGTTGCGCGGTCGTCCATGTCGGCTTCGAAGACACGGGCTGCGTCATTGTTGAAAACACAGTGCGGGGCGGTGCCATCCAGATCGAACAAGCACACGTCGGACCATTCCAAGCCCCGGTCCTCGCCCGCCATTGCCAGCAGCTTTCGCCCGTCAGCGCTAAAGCGTCGATAGCTGGGGCGCAGTTCATCCGCCCCCATGACCATGATCTGATCACCGGTTTCGACGTTAAAAACCCCAGCCTCGGTCAGTGCCATGATGCTGCGGTCTGGCGTAAACACAGCCTCGCCAGCGAAGCCCTCAATCTTGGTTTCCTCGCCCTCTGGCCCCTCAACCCCAACCCATTTGGTCAGTGACCACAGCCGGACGGTGCCATCTGTTGAATAAGAAACCGCGCCTGCACCGCCCCCGATCAGCCGCGCTTGCACCACGCCGCCCAGCGGCCCGCCCAGATGCGCCATCACCTCATTATCGCCGGGCGACCAAAGCTGCATCCAGCCAGAACTTGATCCGGTCAACAGCGCTGTGCGGTCGTCAGTTATATCAACGTCATGTATCCACCCGCGCTGTTTCTTGTGGGCGCTGATCAGGCTTAGGTCGTTGATGTCAAATAGGTCAGTCTGGCCCGCGATGTTGGAAACATAGTGCCAGTCGTCTTGGGGGCCAAAGCCGAACGCCAGAATGGACTGGTCTTGTGCATTCGTGCGCGCGCGGAACTTGGCCGTTCTGCCGCTCAGCACATAGGTTCGGTTGGCTGTTCCCGCGCCCAGCCATTTACTTGTGGGGCTGAAAATGAGCCGGTCAACGGGGTTGCCGCTTTCCCCGATCTCACTCTTGGATCGCCCCAAAACCTCCTTCGTCTCTGCATCATGGATGAACACCCGCAGTTCGCGATAGATGGCGAACCGTTGGCCATCCGGGCTGACCGCGGCCACATCCCCTTGCGCCGTAAAACGAACCTCGCCGGTTTCGGAGTTTATAACCCGAATGGTGCCAACTTCATCGCGGGCCAGAACTTCCTCTCCGCCATTGATGAACTGGGCCTGATAGATGAATTCCGGGCTGACTTTCAGTTTGCGTATTGGCAGGGCTTCATCCAGCGGGATGATCACGATATGGCCATCCCTGCCCTTGGCAACCACCATCGAATCCGCATCGTCAAATGACAGAGCGGATGCGGACCCAACGATGAAGTCCTCCTCGATAATGCGCGTGGGCCGTTTGCCGCTCAGGTCAATGACCGCGATTAGATCTTTGCGAGAGGCACTTACGACAACCCATCGTTCATCATGAGAGATCGAAATTCTGGCATCGCGGGTGGCGGAGCTGCCGGGCAACGCCAGTAAAACTTGTTGCTCCACAATCTCATCACGGGCTTTGCGGAGCATGACGTGCGCCTCGTCCACCAGCGGTCTGGCGCGTTGCAGAGCGGCGGTGCTGCGTTGGTCGGGCATCGCCTCCAATGCCAATAGCGCAGCCTCCACCGGTGCCCAGTTTTTCAACTGTTCTTCGGCAAAGCCGGTCAGCAATAGCGATTGGTTGGTCTGTGCTGCGTCGCGTTGTTGTTCGGCCAATGTCTGGGCGGTGAGCGCGCGCTGTTCGCTTGCCCGTGCCAGTGCCTCATTCTCAACAGCCGCTTCCCTCTGCACATAGGCGAACCCGGCAAGGCCCAAGGCGACGATCAGGCCGATGACAGAGGATACCGCCGTAATTCGTTGGCGACGGACCGCGGCGGCGCGGCTGGCCCCGACAAAGGCGGCCTGCGCTGCGGTGACTAGCGGAGCCTCCTCTGGGTGGCTATCACGCCATGCCTCCGCATCCGTGATGTCCTGCCCGCGCAGTAACAGCCGTGTGGGTCGGTCGGCGGCATCCCACCGCCGCGCCAATTCGGCCAGTCGCGTGTGTTCGCGCACCCAGTCAATATCGGTGTTAAGGGCCGAGATCAGGTTGTCGATCGCATCCTGAAACCGGTCACGTTCGGTGCAAAAGATGAAGTTCAGGCGAGACAGGTCGGGCGGGATTTCGCCCGTATCCACCTCATCAATCACTATCGGAGCGATGCGCTTGTTTAGTGATTTGGCGTGCTCAACCTCCCACGCGCAAACCTCTGACGCCAGCGAATGCGGGCTGAGCAAAAAGACGATGGTGTCTGCTTCGCTGATAAGCTGCTCTAATCGCCCTTTCCATTCTTCGGTCGGCAGAATGTCGTCGGTATCTTTGAACACCCCGAAATGACGCTCTCGCAACACATCAGCAATGGACTGCGCCCGCTCCCGGTCTTTGCGGGAGTAGGAGAGGAATACCTTTGCCGTGTCTGGGGCGGGGTTCGGTTCAGCCATGCAACTTGCGTAGCAATCAGATGGCGGGCGGTAAAGGGTGGCGTGCTTACACTCTCATTGTCGCCAGAAACCTTTTGGTAAGGAAACGGCTTTAGACCTGAGACCTAGGATTTCCACCAAACGGACTGGCCCTGAGTTTACGTGGTCAAAATCCAGGAGATATATTGATATGAAGCATCAGGATCTGACGAAGCACCTGGATCAAGCTACGCTTGCCAAAAATCTGGTTGATCAAGCAGATATCTATGCAAACGCTGCTTGCAAGCGAATAGGTGACGGCGCGCAAGATTACTTTCGGGCTGCCTATGATCGCTATCGAGCTGCTACAAACTTGGCACCGGAGATGGGTCGCGCCTGGTTTAACTGGGGCATTACGCTTGGCGACGAGGCCAGGTCGAAAAGCGGCCCGGTCGTGGTCAACAAACTGACCGAAGCAAATGCAAAGTTCGCAAAGGCCGTACAGATCGACCCAAATGATCATGGGGCATTGAACAGTTGGGGAAATGCTCTTTCAGATCAAGCTGAAGAACTTTCCGGTTTGGAAGCTGCGAACAAATGGGAAGAGGCGTATTCAAAGTTTGAAATGGCAATGCGTATCAAACCAGATTGCACTCGAACACTTAGTGATTGGGGTGCTGTTCTTACGGCTGAATCAAGAGTTTTAAAGGGCCGAAAATCGGCTGAAAAGCATGCTGAAGCTCGCAATAAAATCATCACAGCGATAAGTATCGACCCCAACGACCATAAGGCGCTCAACAATTGGGGAATTCTACTTAGCTTAGAGGCAGCAGAGTTTTCGGAGCCTTTTGCGTCAAATAGATGGGATGAGGCCAACGAAAATTATGAGAAGTCAGCGTGCAGAAATCCCGCTGATTACAAAGCTCTTAGTAATTGGGGGTTGTCACTCAGCATGGAAGCAAGCCGCA
>JBMYPG010000155.1:0-7759 GCA_049600095.1 Pikeienuella sp.
GGCGTATGCAGCGAATGCGCAACGCCCCAGATAACCTGAAACCCGATAAAGACGGACAACACAAAAACGATGAAGTGTTGCATGAAGCTTGCAGGGGCCACCAGCCCAACACCCATCAACAGTACCGCACCAACAACCAACAAGGTCACCTGATTAAGGGTCTGCTTGCGGAACGCGGCCTTCTCTTCAGCCAGCTTTTCTTCTGGCGTCAGTTCGACAACGGCCTTTTTCGGCTGCGCTGCAATAGCTTTGATCTTTGGTGGCGGTGGCGGGAATGTAACCTCACCAGCATGGGTGATCGTGGCACCACGGATCACGTCATCTTCCATGTCATGGTTAACCACACCGTCTTTTTCCGGTGTCAGGTCGGCCAGCATATGGCGGATGTTATTGGCGTAAAGCGTAGAGGCCTGCGCCGCCATCCGGCTTGGGAAATCGGTATAACCGATGATGGTCACGCCGTTATCGGTAACGACCTTCTCATCCATGACAGTCTGTTTGCAGTTGCCGCCTTTTTCCGCCGCAAGGTCAACAATGACAGAGCCAGCCTTCATCGACGCAACCATATCCTCAGTCCACAGCTCCGGCGCATCACGGCCCGGAATCAACGCCGTGGTGATGACAATGTCCATCTCCGGTGCGATTTCGCGGAATTTGGCGAGCTGCGCTTCGCGGAACTCTGGGCTGGACACAGCGGCATAACCACCGGTCGCGGCACCATCCTGCTGATCTTCCTCAAAATCGAGGTAGACAAACTCAGCGCCCATCGATTCTACCTGCTCAGCCACCTCTGGCCGAACATCAAAGGCAAAGGTCATCGCACCCAACGATGTAGAGGCACCAATCGCCGCCAAACCAGCAACACCAGCACCGATCACCAACACCTTGGCAGGTGGCACTTTACCAGCCGCAGTCACCTGACCGGTGAAGAAACGACCAAAGTTGTTACCTGCTTCGATAACGGCGCGATAACCGGCGATATTCGCCATGGATGACAGCGCATCCATTTTCTGCGCCCGGCTGATGCGTGGCACCATATCCATGGCAATGGCTGTTGCACCGCGTCCATTGACACGGGCCATCAGCTCTTCGTTTTGCGCCGGATAAAAGAATGAGATCAGCGTCTGACCTTCGCCCAACAGATCAACTTCCGCATCCTCTGGCGGGCGAACCTTGGCAACGACGTCGGCATTGGCAAAAACCGCCGCGGCATCAGCCACAACTTCAACTCCAGCGGCACGATATTCATCGTCCGAGAACCGCGCAGCCGCACCAGCTCCGCTCTCAACGACACATTCATGCCCCAGTTTTTTCAGTAATTCAGCCGAGGCAGGCGTCAGGGCAACCCGCGCTTCGCCTTCAAACTGCTCTTTTGGCGTACCGATTTTCACACGGACCTCCCTCATTCATGCTGCGCTGCACTATAACCACGGTTTTTAAGGCCGCAAGTGCAACAAAGGCGATATTCACAGTGTCAGAATGTTCTTTCTAACGATTAAACCCTAATTGCCGTTGAAACATTACGTTTCCAATGCGACATATTTTTTACGATTGACGCGAATTGTCGCTGCTTGGCGCAATAATATGACCATAAGAGCCAAACACCCGCCCATTTATCAACCCCATGGCCGGTACATCCGCTCCGTCAGCATCAGTTGCATCAAACAATGGCACGCCATTTTGGCGAACAATCGTTGAATAATGGAATTCATGAGCCATCAATGCCCCATCCCATGGTGCACCCGGCCGCGGTTCAAGCCGACGATAACCAAGCGTCAGTTTTCGTGTGGCAAAGCTGGTCACAACATCCAGCATCCCTAGCATCTCGTGCGATGCACCATCGGCGTCGATCAACGCCTCGCCCAACACCATATATCCGCCACACTCACCATAGATCAGCGCCCCACGATTCTGCGCTGCACCCATGCCAGCCTTAAAACGATCGGCGGAGGCGATCTTTGCCGCATGCAGTTCAGGGTATCCACCGGGTAAAAACACTGCATCCGCCGCCTCATCCGGTGCTTCATCAGCCAGCGGAGAGAAAAAGCTAACCTCAGCCCCTGCTGACCGCCAGTCATTCAGCAAATGCGGATAGGCAAAGGCAAAGGCAACATCCCGCGCCACGGCAATCCGCTGCCCCAGTGGCGGCAAAACCCGCGCTTTACCTTCACTGTTCAATGGCTCAGCAGCAGCATGCAAAGCATCCAAATCAATATGTTCAGCGATGATACCAGCCGCGCCAGCAATAAACGGCTCAATATCCGCCCGCTCCTGCGCCTGAACCAATCCCAGATGACGCGAAGGTGTTTCCAACGCTTTATTCCGTGGAATTGTGCCAAAAACCGCAAACCCAGCCGCCTCAACCGCCCGCCGCGCCATCGCCGCATGACGGGGGGAGCCAACACGGTTCAATATCGCGCCAGCAATCACCAAATCAGGCCGCAACGCCCGCGCGCCCGCCAATGAAAGCGCCGCACTATGGGCAGATCGCGCCGCATCAACCACCATAACAACTGGCGCACCAAGGGCGGATGCCAAATCAGCGGATGACCCGCGTCCCTCAACACCGGCACCATCAAGCAACCCGACGGCACCCTCAACCAACAGCAACTCACCGCCTTGCGCAGCGCCACGTACCCGCAACGCATCAGGTGTCATTGCCCAAGCGTCCAAATTAACCGATTCAGCTCTCAATGCCGCGGCATGAAATTGCGGGTCTATATAGTCAGGCCCACTTTTCCCCGCAGATACAGCAACACCCCGATCCCGCAGCGCCCGTAACAGGCCCAACGTGATAGTCGTTTTTCCCGCGCCAGAGGCTGGGGCAGCTATTAGCAATACATCAGTCATCGCGCGACCATATGTATACCTGCTTGGCGATAAAAGGCCCCATGCCAAAGCAAACTCAAATCACTCATCTTTGTTCCCAAATACCGCTGCCAGAGGCATCGCCCAAAGGGCGAACAAAAACCCATCAATACCCAGCACCCAACCTCTGGCCATCTCAGCGCCCCACAGCTATCGTCCACGACATGGCTCGCAAACCGGACGGCCCCCTAAGAACTGGATTTACCACAGGCGCCTGCGCAACGGCAGCGACCAAGGCTGCATTCACGCGCCTGCTCACCGGCAACTGGCCCGAACCTGTGATCATCACCCTGCCTCGTGGTCAAACGCCCAGCTTTCCGCTGGAAAACACCGAAGCATCTGAAAACTCTGCCAGCGCCACAATCATCAAAGACGCAGGCGACGACCCGGACGTAACCCATCAGGCCCACGTTACCGCCCGAGTTACCCTCGCTGCCACAGGCACAGGCATCACCTTCCGCGCAGGCCCCGGCGTGGGCATGGTCACAAAGCCCGGCCTGCCAATTCCACCGGGCGAACCGGCCATAAACCCTGTTCCGCGCGACATGATGAAGGGCGTAATTCACGATCTTGCCCAGACTCACAACGCGCCTGCAGACGTCGAAATCGAAATCTCAGTCAAAAATGGCGAAGCACTGGCCGCCCAAACATGGAACCCTCGCTTGGGCATCGTCGGCGGTATCTCCATTCTCGGCACCACTGGCATCGTCCGCCCATTCTCTTGTGCCGCGTGGATTGCTTCCATCCATCGCGGCGTAGACGTCGCCCGCGCCATGGGCCAACCCCATGTGGCCGGGGCAACTGGCGCGACCAGCGAAAAGGTCGCCCAAGACCTGTTCGGCCTGCCCGATTTTGCCATGCTCGACATGGGTGATTTCGCCGGGGGTATGTTGAAATACATCGCAAAAAACCCAATCCCCCGCGTCACGATTGCAGGTGGCTTTGGCAAACTAACCAAACTCGCGCAGGGTGCTCTCGACCTCCATTCAGGCCGCAGCCAGGTCGACTTCTCCGCCCTCGCCGCTCTGCCTTCGGTTGCTGAAAACGACCGCGCCCGCATTGCCACCGCCAACACGGCGAAAGAGGCATTAGAGATCGCAGGACCGCCCCTTGCCCAAGAAATTGCAGTGTCGGCCCAGCAAACAGCGCAGAAAGCCGTGCGCAGCGATGTTGTAAAAATAGACACTCTGATCATTGACAGGGTCGGAAACATCATTGCACGGGGTTGAAACCTATCAACCACCACGGGCAAACTCTTTTGTGCGGACTATTTGGTTAAGTAGGCCCACAAATACGGTGAAGAGAGATGAAGATACTCTTGCTAGGCGGCGCAGGTGATGCGCCCAAACTTGCACAGGCACTGATGGATGACGGTTGGCCCGTTGTTGCATCCTTGGCAGGCACAACCAAACGACCACGCCCCTATCCTTGCGAAACACGGATAGGCGGTTTTGGCGGCGCGGCGCAACTTGCGGCTTGGGTGGTTAATAATCAGGTCGGGGCGATCATTGATGCCACGCACCCTTTTGCCGTTCGGATCAGCGCACATGCTGTCTGGGCATCACGCGAATGCGATATTCCCATAATGGCGGTGGAACGCCCGCCATGGACACCTGAACCCGGCGATGACTGGCACTCCTACTCCAACATTCAGAACGCGATCTTGGCACTGCCCCCCGCTGCTCGTGCATTTATGACGATCGGGCGGGGCGGATTAGAGGCTGCAACAATACGCGATGATGTATGGACTGCACTGCGCGTTGTCGACGAGCCCGACACGGCCTATCCCGGCAACGGCAAATTTGTGGCCGCCCGCCCTCCGTTTGATGCAGAAGCCGAAAAAAACTGGCTCTCAGAAAATAACATCACTCACCTGGTCGCAAAAAACTCAGGCGGTGAGGCTGGACGGGCAAAACTGGATGCCGCCCGTGCACTCGGTATTCCTGTGTTCATGATCGAACGAAAAATTCAGCCCGATGTTGCGCCATCCATGCCTGCTAATCTGATTCCCAATTGGTTGGATGCAACGATACGCAAACCAGTTTAATCAATCAGCGGCAAACCCACCGGCTATCGCCAACCGCAAACAGGTTCATATTTCCGACAATTAGGCGCGAAATTACAACGCCATGTCGCGTTCGTTCCTTGACTTTGCGGCTCTGCTGAACGACACAATAACATATGCAAGGTTCCCGCTACGCCACGCCAAAGCGCGGTTAGGGATCAAAAGGGAATGTGGTCGGGCCGACCCAATTCAGGGGCCCTACGCCACAGCCGCCCCCGCGACTGTAAGCGGATAGCGGATCGTCATTTGTCACTGACCTTAACGGGTTGGGAAGACGGCGAAACGCATCGACCCGCAAGCCAGGAGACCTGCCCTGCATGTTGGTGAAATATCCGTCGGGTGTGACGGAGTTATAGGAGAATACATCATGGCTCAGGTTGCTGTAAAATCAGGCACTAAAGCTAAAACCGGCGTACTGCCAATCGTCTTTGCCGCTTTGATCGGTCTTGGCGTTGTATTTGTTGCTGGCCACGTTCAATCAGCAGCACTGCATGATGCGGCGCATGACACTCGTCACGCGACCGGCTTTCCCTGCCACTGATCGCCACCACTGATCAATGTTTACTAAAATTGTAACCAGCGCGTTGTTCGCTGGTTTCAGCGCAGGGGTCATTGCCTTTGCGCTGCAATACGCGTTTGTCCAACCCATTCTTCTCCATGCGGAGATGTATGAGGGGGGCGAACTTTTCTACGTTCCCGGCGCTCCAGCTCCTGCACATGTTGAACTGGACGGCGGCATTGAACTCCTACGTGATGCGCTCAGCGCCATCTTCTCAGCACTGATCTATACCGGCTATGGGCTGGTCCTGATCGCTGGTTTTGCAATGGCAGAAATGCGCGGCGCAACTGTTACGGCGCGCAGTGGGCTGATTTGGGGCGTTTGCGGTTTCATCGCGGTCCAGATGGCTCCGGCATTTGGGCTGGCACCGGAACTTCCGGGCATGTCTGCTGCTGATGTTGTGGAACGGCAGGTCTGGTGGTTCGGCACAGTTATCGCAACGGGCCTCGGCCTGTGGCTGATCGCCTTCGGGCGCGGCATTGCGATGTGGGCTCCTGCGGTGATCCTGTTGCTTGCGCCTCACGTCATCGGTGCACCGCTGGCCGATCAGATGACAGGCCCAACTCCGCCAGAATTGGCATCAGAGTTCGCAGCACGCGCACTCGGCGTCGGTCTGGCTGCTTGGGCGGTGCTGGGCGTTCTCGCGGCCTTCTTCTGGGCTAAGGAGAATGAAGATGCCTAAGGCACTGATGCTTTTTGTCATCGGCCTGATACTCGGGGGGGGCGCCGGCGTTGTCGGCGCTCTTTCTCTTGGTGCTGAACTAGACGGCCATGCCCATGGCGAAACAGGTCACGAAGTTGCTGCAAATGCTGCTCATGACCATTCCAAACATGGCGAGGCAGGCCACGGCTCAGGTGGTCACGCAGCCCACGGCCAAATGATCTCTCTGCCTGATGATGGCGCTGCCCCAACACTGACTGCCGAACTAACCGCCGACCCAATGTCCGGTTGGAACCTTCACGTGATGGTCGAAAACTTTGAATTCGCACCAAAGGCCGCCAGCGGTCCTCATGTAGCCGGTCAGGGCCACGCCCACGTTTATATCGACGGTGACAAAATCGGCCGCCTCTACGGCGCTTGGATGCACATTGGCTCAATACCAGCAGATGCAAAGCAGGTCACAGTCTCGCTCAACGCCAACGACCACGGGCAACTTGCGGTCGGTGGTCTACCGCTTATCGTCTCCATCCCCATTCCCCAGAACTGAGGAAACATTATGCCTGCGAAAATTCCCGCTACTGTCATCACCGGCTTTCTGGGCGCTGGCAAAACCACGCTGATCCGCCACATGCTGCAAAATGCAGGCGGGCGGCGCATTGCGCTGGTGATCAATGAATTCGGCGACCTTGGCGTTGATGGTGACATCCTCAAGGGCTGCGGCGATGAAACCTGCACCGAGGATGACGTGGTAGAGCTTTCCAACGGATGCATCTGCTGTACCGTTGCCGATGATTTCATCCCAACAATGAAAATGTTGTTGGAACGGGACCAGAAACCCGATCACATCGTCATCGAAACGTCGGGTCTCGCCCTGCCCCAACCGCTCGTCCGCGCCTTTAACTGGCCAGACATCCGCAATGCTGTCACCGTAGACGGCGTTGTCACAGTGGTTGATGGGCCAGCCGTCCAAGACGGCCATTTCGCTGCCAATGTTGACGCGGTGGACGCACAGCGCGCTGCCGATGACAACCTCGACCATGAAACCCCGCTATCTGAGTTGTTCGAAGACCAGCTCGCCTGCGCTGACATGATCGTGGTGAACAAGGCAGACCTGCTAACCGGCGATCAGGCTTCAGTACTGGCTGACGACCTGCGCGGCGGTGCCCGCGCCGGTGTTACGGTGCTAAAGGCTGAAATGGGCGTCGTAGATCCCGCTGTTTTGCTCGGCCTCGGCGTCGGAGCAGAAGATGACCTCGATGCACGCCACGAAGTGCACCATCATCACCACCATGACGATCACGGCGATCACGACGGCGATCATCATGACGATGACCACCATCACCATGATCACGAACATGAGCATGGCCATGATGAGTTCGAAAGCTTCGTCGTCGAACTCCCTGAAATCACTGACCCAAATGCAGCCGTCGAAAAAATCGCAGATGTCATCCGCAAATTTAACGTGCTGCGCCTGAAAGGCTTCGCAGCCGTCGCGGGCAAACCAATGCGTCTGGTCATACAGGCAGTCGGCCCCCGCGTAGACAGCTATTTTGACCGCCCGTTCACCGCGGACGAATCCCGCGCAACCCGCCTCGTCGTTATCGGT
>JBMYPG010000156.1:0-7755 GCA_049600095.1 Pikeienuella sp.
TGAACGCCTGCTGGATCATCAAACCATTGCCGCATCTGGTCCCACATTTCCGCGCGCCGATTGGCGTAGCGGCATCGACATCCTCTGCTGCCTGCTGACTTAACCGCATGTCTTTAACCATCAATTCAGCTGCAAAGCCGGGCTTATAGTCATTGTCTGATGGCGAAGTCGGGCCAACGCCCGGCGCGGGGCAATAAGCGTTCATTGACCAACTATAGGCCGATGAAGTGCTGCACACATCGAACATTTTCTGACGATCCAAACCCAGTTTATCCGCCAAGGCAAAACCTTCGCAGGTAACAACCATCGTCGCGCCGAGGATCATATTGTTACAAATCTTGGCCGCTTGGCCAGCGCCACCATCACCGCAATGGACCGCCTTCTGGCCCATAATCTCAAACAGAGGCTCCGCAGTCGCAAAACTTTCCTCAGAACCACCGCACATGAACGTCAAAGTACCAGCAGCCGCGCCGCCAATGCCGCCAGAAACGGGCGCATCAACGCTCTGCAATCCAGCATCTGCCGCATCGGCATGTACCGCGCGGGCCGACGCAACATCAACGGTAGAACAATCAATCAGACAAGCGCCGGGCCGCGCCGCAGGAATCACTTCTTCCATTACTGCTTTCAAAATCCCGCCATTCGGCAGCATTGTGATTACTACGTCAGAACCTACAGTGGCCTCTGCTGCGGTCGCCGCTTTGCTAACGCCTTCAACCTCAAAAGGGGCGAGGTCAAACCCAGTTACTTCGTGCCCCGCCGCAATCAGGTTCGCCGCCATTGGGCCGCCCATGTTGCCAAGGCCAATAAAGCCAATTTTCATTGTCAAACTCCGTATAAATTCACTGCGCCAATTTTGCGGCGCATTCTACTCGGTCAAAAACGTCAGATCGCCACCTGGCAGCGGAGCCAACATGGCGGCAATGTCAGCATCAGTGACATCACTCAACGTTGGCTTGGCCCACTGTGGGTTACGATCCTTGTCTATTACGGCGGCTCGGATACCTTCCAGAAACTCACCAAATTCCATGCAGCGGGCAGTAAATCGGTATTCCTGCGCCAAAGCTTCGGGCAAGGTCATCGCATGCGCTGCATCAATCATCGGATGCGCACAGGCGACCGACAATGGGCAATTGCGGCGCATCGCCTTCAACGTCGCTACCGCCCAATCTGAACCATCGGAAGCCAAAGCAGCCTCCGCCCGTGCCGCTGTATCCGCCCCAAAGGCAGCATCAATTTGCACCTGCACATCAGCTAACGTGCCGCCAGTAGCCGTGGCTGCAAACCGGTCGATTACAGCAACATCACCAGTTTCCGCCAGCGCTGTTTTCAGCTCAACCAACTTATAATCAGGGACATAAACATCAGCGAACCCAGCATAAATTGCATCAGCAGCATCCATCCGCGCACTTGTCGCGCTCAAATACTTACCACAGTGCCCCGGTGCATCAGCCAACAGTTTGGATCCACCAACATCGGGCACCAAACCAATCCCGCACTCAGGCATCGCAATCAAACTGCCATCGGTCACAATACGATGCGAACCCAATGCAGAAACACCAACACCACCACCCATTGTAAAGCCATGCATGATGGCCACATATGGTTTGTGATAGGCCGCAATGCGCGCATTCAGCTGGTACTCATATGCCCAAAAACGCTGGCCGAAGGCAAAATCACCGTCCCGACCTGTGTTGTACAGGTCAACAATGTCGCCACCAGCCGCAAACGCCCTGTCACCTGTGGCATCAATCAACACCAGCGCAACCTCGTCGTCATCGGCCCAATCAGACAAAGCTTGATCAATCGACCGCAACATATCCTCAGTAAGCGCATTCAACGCTTTGGGTCGGTTTAGCGTGATCCGCCCTGCCCGACCTTCTTTGCGAATGATAATCTCAGGCATTAACCACGCTCCGCCAACATGGCGCGGCTGATGATAACACGCATGATTTCGTTGGTGCCTTCAAGAATCTGATGAACGCGCAGGTCACGCACCAATTTTTCCATGCCATAGTCGGCCAAATAACCATATCCACCGTGAAGTTGCAGCGCATCATTGGCAATCTTGAATGCAGCATCGGTGACAAACCGTTTGGCCATCGCGCAATATTTGGTTGCATCGGGCGCACCTTGGTCCAATTTCCAAGCTGCCTGACGCAAAAACACCCGTGCGGCCTGCAATTCAGTCTCCATATCTGCTAACCGAAACTGAAGCCCCTGAAACTGGTCAATTGATTTGCCGAAGGCTTTACGCTCTCCCGTATACGCCAGCGCAGCGTTTAGGGCCGCCTGCGCACCGCCCAATGCAGATGCAGCGATGTTCAACCGGCCACCGTCCAAACCGGCCATGGCATAGGTAAACCCTTTACCCTCTTCACCAACCAGATTGTCGGATGATGTCTTCGCGGCATCGAATTGAACCTGTGCAGTTGGCTGGGCGCGCCACCCCATTTTATCTTCAAGCGCACCAAATGACAGGCCCTCAGAACCTTCCTCAATGATAATCGCGCTAACGCCCTTCGAGCCATCATTGCCAGTCCGGCACATAACTAAATAAGCATCGGAATAGTCACCACCCGAGATAAAGGCCTTCGTACCCGTCAGCGCCCAGCCTTCATTGGTCCGTTCCGCGCGAGTGCGAAGCGCAGCGGCGTCCGAACCGCTGCCGGGTTCGGTCAGGCAATAAGAAAACACCGTTTCCATTGTGCACATCCGAGGCAGCCATTTGGCCTTCACCTCTTCTGACCCGAATTTGTCGATCATGCCGGCGCACATGTTGTGGATGGATAAGAAAGACCCAACAGCGGGGCACGCCATCGCCAATGCTTCAAACACCAGGGTCGCATCCAACCGTGTTAGGCCAGACCCGCCATGCTCTTCAGAAACATAAATCCCGCCAAGGCCAAGCTGAGCAATCTCCGGCCACAGCTCCTTAGGAATTGTCCCTGCGGCCTCCCACTCACGCGCATAGGGCGCGATGTTGTCCTGGCCAAACCCATAGGCCATATCGAAAATTGCGGTTTGTTCCTCGGAAAGGGCGAAGTCCATCAGGTCTTCCTTTCAGTCATGTAAGCGGCGCAACACCAAGTCGCGCGGTATTTAGATTCAAATGTTCAATTGTTGCAGCGGCCATTGGGATACCGTCTCGCTTTCGCGCAGCACGCAGCGTCCGCTCGCGCTCACCCGGTATTTCCACCCGGTCAAATCCATCAGCAGGCGGGCATGCACGCAATTCTTCCAAGCAAGCAGACGCAGCAGCCTGATAGGTGCCCGGCGCGCGGTATCCACTCAGGTCAATGCAAACCACCAACCAATTCATCCCGGTCAACGCTTCCCCGAACATCGCCTCGCCGATCAATTCGGCAATCAGGGCCATGCCATACCCTTTGGGCCCGGCGGCAGGCAGCAGCGCCCCACCGTTGATGTAATCATCGGTTCTAACGGTCGGCTTGCCTGCCGCATCAATGATCTGCCCCGGCGGCATATCCAGCCCAGCTGCGCGTGCAGCCAGCACTTTCCCACCAGCAGCGGCAGAGGTCGCAAAATCAATCATCACAGGGCCATCGGCCCCGGCAGGTATCGCCATTGCATAAGGGTTGGTTGGCAACACGGCCTTCGCCCCACCAAAGGGTGCAACCTGCCGCCATTGTTTACGCGACCCACCGCCCAGCAGCATGGTAAAACACCCGGCCTGCCCACCGTATTCAGCAAATGCACCAATCCGGCCAGTATGCCCCGCGTTGATAACCCCGCAGGCGCCAATCCCACCGGATTTCGCAACCTTAACTGCATGTTCAACAGCCATTGTACATGCCGGAACACCAAACCCGCCCCCTGCATCTGCCAAATCCGCCCCACCATCCGCCTTGGTCAGAGTTGGCGTGGCGGAAGGAGCAAAATCACCAGCCTTTATTTGCTCTGCATATTGCGGCAACCGCACGGTTCCGTGGCTGTGAACGCCACATAAATCAGCATCCACCAAATGCGCCGCCATTTCCTCGGCAACATCTTGCGTACAACCAATGGCTCGTAGGTAACTCGTAGAAAACTCGATGAGCCTTCCTGCATCCAACAATCTGAGATCAGAGGTCGGCATGAAATTCATCCATCAGGCTCCGCACAACGGCCCTAAGGGCTGCATCATGATCGTCCCCTTCTGCAATCGCCTCAGCATACGCCCCGCGCTGCCGTTGCGCGCTCGCTCCCTTGGTCACAATATTGGATAGCGAAGCAATCTCGGCCTCTGATCCTAATGCAGCAGCGTCCTCTGCAACCAACTCTTGCATTTCCACGACCAAATCGGCGAATGGCTTAATCACACCCTCGCCAAAATCGATCAGGCCGTCGGTCATGCCATAGCGCTGCGCGCGCCACCTATTCTCAGCAATCAGGAACCGGTCATAAGTCCGCCAACGCTGGTTCTTGGCTTTCAACCGCCACAACATCCGCGTCAGCGCTTGGATCAACGCAGCCACAGCAATGGTATGTTCCAACCGCGGACACACATCGCAAATCCGCGCCTCTAGCGTTGGGAACCGGTGCGATGGCCGCAAGTCCCACCAGATTTTTGAGCTGTCTTCGATCACCCCAACATTGGTCAACAAACCAACGATCCGCTCATATTCTGCCCAACTACCCACTTCTGGCGGCAACCCAGTACGTGGTAAATTATCAAAAACCGTCAGGCGATATGAGGCTAACCCAGTATCGCGTCCCTGCCAATACGGCGACGACCCAGTTAAGGCCAACAAATGAGGTAAGAAATATGAAAGCTGCGGCATAAGATCGACGCGCAGCGCATCATCGTTCAACCCCACATGCACATGCATCCCACAGATCAACAATCGACGAACAACACCGGCAAGGTCGCGCTCTAACGATTGATACCTGTCCTTGTCTGTTGGGTGCTGGTCTTTCCAATCTGCGATTGGATGACAAGATGCTGCAATAGGGGCCAGATTAAACTTGGCCGCCTGTTTGGCAACAGATGAACGAAGGCGTTTCAAATCCTCTCGCGCATCACTGGCACCCGCGCAAACGCGGGTTCCAACTTCAATTTGGCATTGCAGAAACTCAGGGCTGACCTGATCCTGCAATTCAGCCGCACACGCCTCCATCAAAGCAGGCGGTGCCTCAGCCAACGCCAGACTGTCCCGATCGACAAGAAGGTATTCCTCCTCAACTCCTATCGTAAAGTCTGGCGCTGACATGGCTTATACTCCAATCAACCCATTGTCGGGATGGAGAATTCAGCGCCTTCTTTAATACCCGTTGGCCAACGAGAGGTTACGGTTTTGGTGCGCGTGTAGAATTTGAA
Source organism: Pikeienuella sp. (assembly GCA_049600095.1). Classification (GTDB taxonomy): domain Bacteria; phylum Pseudomonadota; class Alphaproteobacteria; order Rhodobacterales; family Rhodobacteraceae; genus Pikeienuella. The sequence continues at coordinate 5,321 of JBMYPG010000156.1, forward strand.
CGCATCAGGGCCGTGCTGGTTCAGGTCACCAAAGACAGATTTTTTCCAGCCACCAAAGGTGTGGTAGGCCAATGGCACAGGGATCGGCACGTTCACGCCAACCATGCCGACATTGACACGGTTCACAAAGTTACGGGCAGTGTCACCATCACGGGTATAGATCGCAGTACCGTTGCCATACTCATGATCCATGGCCAGCGCCAATGCCTCTTCGTATGTATCAGCACGAACCGTCGACAAAACCGGACCAAAGATTTCAGTCTTATAGATGTCCATGTCCTTGGTGACATTGTCGAACAAACAGGCACCAACGAAGAAACCATTTTCATAGCCCTGCATTTTAAAGCCACGACCATCAACGACCAGGTTCGCACCCTCTTCAACGCCACGATCCACAAGACCAAGAATGCGCGCCTGCGCCTCTTTGGTGATCACGGGGCCGAAATCCGCATCATCGCCATCAGTGTAGGGAGCAATTTTCAGAGACTCTACACGTGGTGCCAATTTCTCGATCAACCGGTCGGCAGTTTCCTTGCCAACAGGAACGGCAACAGAAATCGCCATGCAGCGTTCGCCAGCGGCGCCGAAACCGGCACCAATCAACGCATCAGCCGCCTGATCAAGGTCAGCATCAGGCATAATGATCATGTGGTTCTTGGCGCCGCCAAAGCACTGAACACGTTTGCCATTGGCACAACCGCGTGAATAAACGTGCTGAGCAATCGGTGTAGAGCCAACAAAACCAACCGCACTGATGTCTTCATGATCCAAAATGTTATTCACGGCGTCTTTGTCACCATTCACAACGTTCAACAAACCTTTTGGCAAACCAGCCTCGATCATCAGCTCTGCCAACATAACCGGAACCGAAGGATCACGCTCAGATGGCTTCAGGATAAAGGCGTTACCGCAAACCAACGCCGGGCAGAACATCCACATTGGGATCATGGCCGGAAAGTTAAATGGTGTGATACCAGCGCCAATGCCGATTGGCTGACGCATAGAGTACATATCGATCTCGGGACCAGCACCATCAGTGTACTCACCCTTCAACATCTGCGGTGCACTGATGCAATATTCCGCAACTTCAAGGCCACGAATAACATCACCTTTGGCGTCTGGCACGGTTTTACCATGCTCACGACTAAGTGCGACCGCCAGCTTGTCCATGTCGCGATGCAGCAGTTCGACAAATTTCATCATGACACGCGCGCGACGCTGCGGGTTAGTCGCAGCCCAAGCTGGTTGAGCAGCCTTTGCAGCATCGACAGCAGCCTGAAGCTCATCAGTATTGGCAAGCGGAGCCTGAGCCTCAATTTCACCCGTCGCAGGGTTATATACGTCTGCAAAACGGCCAGATTGGCCTTTCACATGCTCACCATTGATGAAATGCGTAAGTTCTTTGACCATTGTGGCGGCCTCTCCCTTTGGAACCCGAATTTGGAACCATGGAGCATAAGGAAAATTGCAAATTCAACCAGTGATTCCGCGCTGGCGCTGTGCGAATTTACCCAACTGGCCTAAAACTGGGTTTTGAATTATGAAGACATACATGTTTCGCAGCTTTTCAAACTGGCTTTCTGCCGCCCTAATGCGCCTGTTCAGGCCAATACCAATGCCCCCGAACAGGCAAGTTGGCGCACTGTGTTGGCGCTACGATGAAAAACAGCGCATCGAAATCCTGACGATAACAACCCGCCGCAGCCGTCGTTGGTCCATCCCAAAAGGCGGCCAAATTGAAGGGCTTTCCGAACAAGAAAGTGCCAGCCAAGAAGCATGGGAAGAAGCCGGCGTAAGGGGACAAGCCTCTGTAATGCCGGTTGGAGAATACCAACTCATTCAAGGTGCTTCAAGAAGTGCTTTGGGAAAAACAACGGTGACTGTTTACAGCCTCCACGTAACAACAGAAGAAACAAACTTTCCCGAATTTGGGCAGCGTAAAATTGCCTGGCGTAAACCCGAAAAAGCGGCGGCAAAGGTAAGGGAGCCTGATCTCGCAAGACTGATCCGAGATTTTGTGAATTAACAACCTTTTAAACCGTGTTGAAATATGTGACTCAGTGCCCGGAAACTAAGGTAGCTTGGAAAGCTGGGCCATGTCAGACGGCAATAAAAACCTACAAAAACCTACTCTAGATAAAGACTTAGCCAAAATTGTTAAGCTTGAAAATGCGGCCGGGTTTATCTCAAAGGGATTCGCAGGTCAGGGCCTGTCTCTGATTTTCCTCGTTCTTGTTGGCAGCATCGCCGCCATTCTTACAACCGGAGAAAGCGGCTCAGTTATAATTGTTGCCGCGGCTGTCCTGGGCGGTTACATGGCCCTGAACATCGGTGCAAACGATGTTGCAAACAATGTCGGACCAGCAGTTGGTGCCAATGCACTGTCACTAACTGGCGCACTCATCATCGCCGCTGTGTTTGAAAGCGCAGGCGCT
>JBMYPG010000157.1:0-7751 GCA_049600095.1 Pikeienuella sp.
CTCTATTTGATGGATGGCTCACGCGGGAACGACCTCTGGCACATCGTAAAAACCGCAGGGAAGCCATACGGCATTGGCCCCGGCAACCCAAATCCTCAGGAACGCATCGAAAGCGGCCTACTGTCATGGGGTGGCGATACTGACGATGAAACCAACCCTTACGAAATTCGCATGGGCCGCTATGTCGATCTGGATTCACCTGATGAGACCGTAGGCATTCATGCGCTCCGCCGTATTCACGCAGAGGGCTCAAAAAGACATCAACTGGGCATCAAGCTCGATGTAGAAAGCCGCCTACCCTATTTGGATCAGCCAAGCCTCATCGAACAGAACAACACCTTCATGGGCAGCATTACCGCCCACACTTGGTCTCCACGACTAAATCAGAATATCGGCATGTGCCTCATATCTCGGCAAATAGGCGTAAATGAAATTGTCGATGTCACATTATCAACAGGCGAAAAATGTAAGGGCACGACCTGCAAACTGCCTTTCATTTAACGGCTGTCTCAAACCACAGCTTGGATGTGTTCATCGGCAACGTAGTTTTAGCCTCGTTAAAAAAAGAGGCTGCGATTCTAGCGAATCGCAGCCTCGAAAATAATATCGACATTTTTGATTCCACCTGACGCTCAAAGTCTCGTCCCCACGAAAAACGAGCATCAACTCATCTAAAATCATCTACTCAAACGATTATTCAGTTCCTATCGCCATCTTCTAAACAAATTGGCATCGAAATTAGGCTGCTAAGCGCTCAATACCCCACCAAGTACAAAGTCAGCGCTAAACTACGATGTGTAATTGATGATACAACTACCCTAAGGTCAATTCAATCGAAGACAGAGGAAAGTCTATGAAGAAAATCGATTTAATGGCACTTGATGGTCGACAACTCGCCCTATTCATCGCCATTTTCGATCTAGGCTCCGTGTCTGATGCTGCCGGTCGCTTCGATATCAGCCAATCATCCGCCAGCCATACCTTGGATAAACTACGCGCGTGTTTTGGCGATCAACTTTTTGTCCGCGCAGGCCGCAGCATCGCCCCAACAGAATTCGCAGTAACTCTGGCACCACGTGTAAGGGAAGTCGTGGCTGGCTTCGAAGGATTACTATCTGATTCCGAATACGATCCTTCTCAGGATACCGGCGCAATTACGATCGCAACAAATGTAACCGAGTTATTGCCGGAACTATCCGAAGTCCGAAACCAAATCCGTTGTGAAGCGCCAAAAATAAAACTTCGTTTCTTGGAGCTTGGCTCGCGCGAAAACATCGAACCATTTTTAATCGACCAATTGGCAGACCTAATCGTTACCGTCCGAACTCCCAGCTACAGCACCTATCTCTGCAAACAAGAACTCATCAAAGATGATTTCGTTTGTTTCTACGACCCAAATGAACGTGAAGCACCAAATACTAAAGAATCATTTTGTGAAGCCCAGCACGCAGCCTTGGATTTTGGCGGCAGCAGGAAAAGCACTGTCGCCACGGCATTAGACGAAGCAGCCTTGGCCAGATCAGTAAACCTCTATGTTTCAAACGTATACGCAATGGGGCAGCTCATTGCAGATACCGATTACATCGCAACAATGCAGCGACGGCTTAGCAGTTCCGCCTTCAAACATCTGGCTTTTTGTGAACCACCGGTTCCTTTGCCCACATTAAGTTTCGACTTGGTTTGGCACAGACGCTCAGATGCATCTGACCGCAATCTTTGGCTACGGGCCAAAGTCATAAAGGCTTTCAGTAAATTTAAGTAAAGCAACCTAGATGGCCTCATAGGGCAATGCGAAAGCCGACTATTGCCCAATATTAGGCCAACACGCATAATCCCCTTTCCCGTTCGGTCTAGCATCGGTATATCGCCAGCATGTTGGATCTCAGTTCAAATCAACCGCCCCTTCCGCCCGAAATTCAACGGAGGCGTACTTTTGCCATCATCAGCCACCCTGATGCCGGCAAAACAACGCTGACTGAAAAACTGCTGTTGCACGGCGGTGCCATCAACATGGCCGGTCAGGTCAGGGCAAAGGGAGAGGCCCGGCGCACCAGATCTGATTTCATGAAGATGGAGCAGGACCGCGGAATCTCCGTTTCCGCGTCTGCCATGTCTTTCGAATATCTCGAATGGTGGATGAACCTCGTCGACACCCCCGGCCACGCAGATTTTTCAGAAGATACCTATCGCACGCTCACCGCGGTAGACGCTGCCGTCATGGTTATTGATGGCGCGAAGGGTGTTGAAAGCCAGACACGCAAATTGTTCGAGGTTTGCCGCCTGCGCGACATGCCGATTCTGACGTTCTGTAACAAGATGGATCGCGAAAGCCGCGACCCATTTGAAATCGTGGACGAGATTCAAGAGGCTCTGGCGCTGGACGTCGCCCCTGCATCCTGGCCCATTGGTATTGGCCGCGATTTCGTCGGTGCCTATGATATGGTCAATGACCGGCTGGAGTTGATGGACCGCGCCGAACGCAACGTCAAAGGTCAGTCTATTCAAATCAACGGCCTCGATGATCCTGCAATTGAACAGCACATCCCCGCCGAATTGGTCGATCAACTGCGCGAAGAGGTGGAAATGGCGCGAGAGCTTCTCCCCACCTTTGACCATCAATCATTCCGCGAGGGTCACATGACCCCCATATGGTTCGGCAGCGCCATCAACTCATTCGGCGTGAAAGAGCTTTTGGACGGCCTAGGTGCCTACGCCCCGCCACCACAGCCCCGCCCAACAGCAAAACGGCAGGTTTCCGCTGATGAGAAAAAGGTCAGCGGCTTTGTCTTCAAAGTACAGGCCAACATGGACCCAAAGCACCGCGACCGCGTTGCTTTTGTCCGTCTCTGCTCCGGCCACTTCAAACGTGGTGCAAAACTAAAGCATGTGCGCACGGGAAAGCCGATGGCAATCTCCAACCCAGTGTTGTTCTTGGCCAACGACCGCGAAATCGCAAATGACGCTTGGGCCGGAGACATTATTGGCGTACCAAACCACGGCCAGCTCCGCATTGGTGACGCACTAACTGAAGGCGAAGATCTGCGCTTCAGTGGCATCCCCAGCTTTGCACCCGAACTCCTGCAATCTGTGCGTGCTGGCGATCCGATGAAAGCCAAGCATCTCGATAAGGCGTTAACCCAGTTCGCTGAGGAAGGTGCAGCAAAGCTCTTCAAACCGGAAATCGGCTCAGGCTGGATCATCGGCGTTGTTGGTCAGTTGCAGTTTGAGGTGTTAGGCAGCCGGATTGAGGTCGAATACGACTTACCCGTCCGCTTCGAACCCACCCAGTTCACCTCTGCAAGATGGCTATCAGGTGAACCTGATGACATTGAGGCTTTCATCAAAACGAACCGGGGTCAAATGGCCCGTGATCATGATGGCCACCCTGTTTTCATGTCCCGAATCCAGTTCGATATTGACCGCGCAGAACGCGATTTTCCGAATGTCCGCCTCTCAGCAACGAAGGAAGTGCTGACCTAAACACCGTATTTGGCTATGATCCCGGGGCACCGAATTGGCCCCGGGTCAACCTTCATTTACCTGCTATCACAGCCAAAAATAGCATTCAGAACCCGGCACAACCAACAAGGGCGGGGCGGCTCTGGGCAATCAGGTTTCACTTCCTCTTCCGGCTTGATTTCCTCCACAACAGGTTTCGCAGCAACATAGGCCCACGTTACACGGCCGACTTCTTCGCGCGGGGCTTCGTCCAAATTGGCGGCCAATTGCGTTAACCGTTTCAATTCCTGCCCAAGCGCCTGAACATCAGCCGCTTCGGCAACGCGAATTTGCTCCCGCACCTTTGCAATCTGGTCCTGATAATCCTCAACCCACACCTGCGCGACATAGACCTCGTTGCCGATGACATCGGCAGCCTTATCTCTGACCTCAAAGCATATCGGATAAGCCTTACTGCGCGTAAGCTTCAGGTTACGGATCGTTACTGTTGATTTCGCCGCCACATACACCTGAAGGCTGCGCTTCAAAGGCTCATATGGAATTTTCTGAAGATCCAACGCCTTACGCAACCGACCGTCATTGGGAAGCTCCATAACCATTGATACAAACGGATTATTAATCACCAGATCAAACACCCGATCCCGGTCAAAGGCACCGCGCATATCAAACCGCGCCTTTTTCTCTGCGGCCTCGGCTTCCGTAAGCTCGTTACTTGGGTCAACATCAACAACATTGAAGTTTCGCCATGTGACATTGTTATTATCGCGGATCAACGCGCGGAAATTGTCAAAATCACCACCAAAATCAAGATAGTGTTCCGCATCAATCGTCGAAACAGGGCGCATGTCCTGTTGGCTACCCGTGACAGCGACAAAACAATAGTGACCAACATCAGCATTCAGGTCTTCAGTCTCATGTGCCGGATTCCAAGCCAACGGCTCCGAGACGCTCTCCGACCCGGCATCCACCTGATGCTCTTCGGTCCGGCCAATGTAACGCCAAGTATCCGGCGTAATCAGCGTCGATGCCGGCGACCAATAAATGTCAGTTGCCGCTATCGCTGGCTGATTGCCCCGATTACGCACACGGGCATAGATATAATTATCTTGCCCATATTCCGCCGTCGTGGCCGTTGCACCGGCGAACGCATCAGCAGGGGCTTCTTCGGTTTGGTGGATACAAATATCAGGGCTGGCGCTTATGCCTAACCCATGTCCCTCTTCACCAGTGTCATCCGTATGATCTTTCAGCCATACATCCACATGTTGATGGGTAAACGTGTTGCAGTCATTGACGGCAATGAAGTTCATCATCATGCCGTTGTGGGCATGTTTGGTGATGTGGCAATGGGCTAACCAGCGCCCAACGACCCCGCCAGTGTCAGTATCATTGGCGCCATCTTCATCCAATTCGGTTACATAATTCCGGTCCTCGATTTTCATTCGATAGGTCAAAGTATGCCCGGATGGAACATTCATCACATCGACGTATTCAACAAAATCCCAGGTAAAAACATTTGCTGCACCCGTCACATCCAAAGAAATTGGTTGAAACGAGAACCCATGTGTATGCCAAGGATGGCTTGCCCCAGTACTATTGGAAATGGTCCATTCGGTAACATCATCCAACTCAACATAGCGTGTATTGTCCGCCGTCGGTTGCCCCGGGCCCATGTCATGCCAATGAACGCTGTCGCCGCTGATGTTGGGCGTGCCAGCAAAATTGCCAAGGTCCATGTCGTAAGTTGTGGTCAAAGCCGCCGGCACAACGGCACCAGCCGTCGATAGCTGCGCAGATGTACAATCTGATTCTGTCTCAACGGCCTCCGCACTTAAATCTTCCAAAGCATCGGCGACGTCAGCATGGTTTCTTAACGGTGTGCCGTCTACGAGGTCTGCATTCAACTCATATGCAGGGTCTGTAACGGCAGAGACAGTAAATTGGGCGATAACCATGTCTGTCGGGTCTGTATCGGCGGTTGTTCCGCCCGTGACATCCGCTCCACTGACCCGCAGCCCAACATCTGACCAATCACTTTGTGCTTTAAAAGCCAAAGTGATTCTTGACGCGGTAGGTAACAGGAATTGACCATCGTTCAGCGAATGCACAGCCTGATCGGCACCCGCACTTGTGCGGGCTACATCCAGCAAACCACCCTGCCCGCCAATCCAAACAAGATCCTCGCTGACACTCCAATCGTCAGCGCTATCTTCTTTGAACACCAATTCAATCTTGTAATAGCGGTGGAGACCCGTGTTCAAAAGATGAAACGCCATGCTTTCATTCTGGCCAACCTCAAATACACCGGCTGTGGTGCGATCTCCGCTTTCCCAGAATTGCTGAAAGTTCCCACTGGCGGAGTTAAACGGCGCTTCATGATGTCCATTTATCAATAAAACATCGCCAAAATTCTCAGCGCCAGCACCACCACCAATATGGTGAATATTCCGGATAAAATAATCCACTGTTGGGTCAATATCAGCTACCGCAACGTGGTCATCCGGCGGGTCAATGGCTGGGCCATCCTGAAACGAAACATCTGACAAACAGATATTCCAGGTTCTGTCTTCGTGTGGAATCTCCAATTCGGCCCGCAACGTATCTGTTGCGGTATCCTCAACAATGATCGGGCCATATGCACCAAGATGCTCCTGAATCAATCCATCCCAATGTGGGTGGTACCAAAACACACCGGGCCGAACGAGCTGGAATTTATAGACAAATTCCTCGCCGGTATGGATTGTGCGTTGCGTTACGGGCGTACCGTCATGGGCATTGGACAATTCGACACCATGCCAATGAACCATGGTTTCCATCTTCAGTTCATCGACGAAATTCGCGGCGTCAAACCCTTCGCCCGGGTCACCGATCCGGTTCATAACACGAACATGAACGGTGTCGCCGACATTGCCGCGAATAGTTGGCGCAGGGATGAACGGGACCCACTCGCCACTTGCATCGTCAAGACCGACAACATTGCCATCGGCATCGATGAACTGGTGGTAGCAAATGACATGCTGTTCACCGATACTCGCGCCGAAATCCCATACGGTCGGCTTAATCATTAGGTTGTATATTTTCGTTTCCATGCCTCATATCTCCGGCAATTGATGGCAAAATCACCCAAGGCTGGCGCGCCACCTAATCGGAATGGAACGCCCCCAGTCGGCCGCCTAAGAGATTTCACCAATGTTTCATCAAAATAAAAATGTTTAGTGCGTTAAAGCTGCCACACCTGACGCTGAATTTATGTATTGTTAATCACGTTAAAGGTGCGGTTTTATCTCCGTTTGTGCATTATGCACTCGGCAGATCGACGTCGACCTCTCGTTGGGCATCAACCGCGCCGCCTGAACTCCAAACAACTCGGCGAAACAGAACTGACCCGACTATAAATGCAGCAATTCCCGACCTTAAAAATTCAACAGAAAACTTATTGCCGTTCCACCAACGTATATATTTCGCTTTCGTTGACTTTTTTGCAAAACTTCTTTAGGTGCAGTGCACAAACTTGCTGCGTACCAATTCGGGTGCGCCAGGCCGCGCTGGTTATACTGCGGCCGTACTAGAAGCCGCAGAAACGAACCAAGCGGAGCCAAATGACTAAATTTACCGACCTCGACCTTGATCCCAAGGTTTTGACAGCCATCGCCGAAGCTGGCTATGAATCACCAACGCCTATTCAGGCCGCCGCTATTCCGCACGCATTGATGGCGCGTGACGTTTTGGGCATCGCCCAAACCGGCACCGGGAAAACCGCAGCGTTTACATTGCCGATGATTTCGATCTTGGCTCAGGGCCGCGCCCGCGCTCGCATGCCACGCAGCCTTGTTCTCTGCCCCACGAGAGAGCTTGCTGCTCAGGTTGCTGAAAACTTCGAAGTATACGGCAAGTACCACAAAATGAGCATGGCCCTCTTGATCGGCGGCGTTAGCTTCAAAGATCAGGATAAACTGATCGACCGTGGCGTTGACGTTCTCATCGCCACACCGGGCCGCTTGCTTGACCATTTCGAACGCGGCAAGCTGATGCTTACCGGTATAGAAATTATGGTGGTGGACGAAGCAGACCGTATGCTCGACATGGGTTTCATTCCCGACATTGAGCGTATTTTCAAACTGACACCGTTCACCCGTCAGACCCTGTTCTTCTCGGCAACAATGCCACCGGAAATCACGCGCATTACCGAAGAATTCCTGCACAATCCGCAGCGTGTAGAGGTCGCACGGCAGGCCACAACGTCTGAAACCATCACGCAGCGAGTTTGCGCATTCAAAGCGTCCAGCAAAGAT
>JBMYPG010000158.1:0-7674 GCA_049600095.1 Pikeienuella sp.
GAGTTGTCACGGAAAGTGGCTTGTAGCGGAATGGGCGACAACGTGTATATGATTTTGGCATCTGGCCGGTGTTTGCGAATCAAATAGTAGATCTCGCGCATATTATCTGCGTTTTCGTCGACTGTCGAAACGCGAAATTTGTGGCGTTCTGGATCGTAGACATCCTTTGGGATTGTACGCCAAAAGACGTTGTTAGTGACCTCATCATACCAAATCTCCGAAAGACCAAAGGTAAGGATGAAAACGTCTGTCTTGTCGAACATTTCCTTGGTCTGGCGTTGGATTTCTGGATCATAACCATAGCTCTCAGCGTCGTAACCGTGCCACAATTCTTGGTCAAAATTCCGATCTTCCCAAGCCCATTGGAACTGTTGCAGGATGACAAAAGAATTCACCATACCTTCGCCACAGGCCACCACATAAGCGCGCGCTGCATCTTCCGCCCTATTCATAACTGAATAATTGCGACGGCTAAGATAGTTTGAGATATTTGCTGCGAAACACGAGCCAAATGCGGTGATTTGAGAATCAACCGTGATGGCCGGTTCTTCTGGCATCCAACCTTCAAGCACAAACTTGCTAATCCCATTAGGTCGATAAAAGCTGCGATTATGGGGCAAAATGTTCATATTTTCGCCGCGGAACCACGTACGATACTCACTGCCGGTGCGAGATGTTTTTTGGAAGTTAAGTTTATTCGCCTTGCGTGGCCTTGATTTCGACTTGGTTATTGCTTTTTTCGCCATCTTGGAATCTCGTTGCTTGCTTTTGGTCGCATTTTTATGCGCATATGTCTAAATGGTGCATGTTGGTCGTCAATCTGCCATGAGTTTGAAGCCTAACGCCTGACCAAACCAAATAGATGTGTGGACGCAGCTAAACCCGTTGGCATTATACTTGCGCAACGCCAGCCGTGCACGGTTAAAATATTCCATGTAGTTACCTTCGTCCTTTAGCGCTGCCCGAACAGGTGGGTTAAGGAAGATGACGATGCTACCCTTTGTAATCCTACAGAACTCTTCAACGATCACCATCCAGTCTTTGGGATGGCAATAGTGCTCTAGGGCTTGAAGGCAGATGGTGACGTCGAATTCTTTATCTTCTGCCGGGTAAGGTGTTTGACCTGCATCAAAGATACGCATGGGAATGTCGATGGAATCTATAATGTTCTTGTAAGGCCAGACGACATCTTGTGGATTCTCTAATTTTATAGCGTTGCCGTAGTCATCCGTCGTCCGTTTATCATCAGTATAGTTCACGGGGCGAAAAATTGAACTGACGGTTCCGTCATTTGCTGACAGCATGTTGGCAAAGTCGTTACCAACGACGTCGTGGCCAAAGTGGCGCAGAATCTCGAGCACGGCACCATGGGCTGTCGACATTTCCAGAACTTTCTTCATTGAAACGTTGTCATGCATCAATTCTGGCAAGAGTAATTCCAAGCGATTCCAAGCGCGTCGGATGTTGCGCGGGCGTTTGATATATTTTCGCTGAAGAGGTCGCCCCAACCCTGCATCAACATCCTCAAGATCATATTCCATCAGCAAACTGTCGGGGATAACATCGTGAAACAGATCTGCATTGTCCGCGCCAACTCTGAGGTGTCGGAATTCTCTTCGCATTTTCCTGGTGAACTCGACCAATCGTTTGTCCCTCTATTGCTGATTTAGGCGTTACTTTTTGAGTTAGTTAGGCTTTGTGCACGACAAGTACCTGATCTTTGCGGTGTTTTTGATATTTGGCCTGAAAGATGAACACACCCGAGATTTGTGACCGTAGAGCGTCAAATGCCGCCGCCACATCTGGATCGGTGTGGGTAAAGATCCGCTCGTTCAAATAAGATTGAAACAACGCAGCAGTTTTTGTGATCCCTGACACCTCATAGGGTTTCGGCTGCCAACGCAAGTCTTCGATGATATATAACCCACCAGGTGCCAACTTAGGGAAGATTTCCAAAAAGGCATTCTGTTGGTGATGCGACGCGTGTGAGGCATCATCAATCACAATATCAAAAGCCCGGCGATCGACTATTGCCTCAGTGATATTGGCACGTTTATCCATGTCACATTGAACAAAGTCGAACCGGTCATTTTCGAAAAACGAAAAATCCGAAATATCCAGGCCCGTAATGTGCGCTTTGGGGAAATACTCAAGCCACATGCGAATCGAAGGCAAGTCACCGGTTGCACGGCTGGCGTCGTTGCCATGTTCAGGCCCGCCAATTAAAAGGCCCATTTCAAGGAAGTTGATGGGCTGTTCCCGATACGGGCTAAAGAGCATGTGATACAGTTCAGTGTAGCGGTATTTGGATGACCCTTTGTCAGACCCATATTTGTCTGCCAGTTCCGTCAGGCTTGGCTGGCCCGTATTCCGAACCGCCTCTATCTTCTTTTTTTGGGGGATTGGGGCCAAGCGGGGATCAATGTCATGCTGTTTAAGCAGCTTTCCAATCAACGATTTGCTGCGGGGGATGCCATCTTTTTCCCGGGTCAGCCGTGGGCGCATGCGGCGGCCATAAAAATGAATGGAATATGTGTCATCCGTCAGGAAATCCGCTGGATCAGTTGATGTGCGAAGCATCTTGACCCGGTCCTTGAAGCTGAATGGATACAGCCCCGCTCTTGGCAACGCATATTTCACCTCACCCGTTTTTTTCAGAAAGTAGGTGACGGCGTGCGGGCCCCAACTGCCCCAGGGCATGTCACTGGCATGAACAGGTATCCCGGCATCTTTGGCTCGCTCCATTTCTTCACGTTTCCGTCGCGGCAACCAAGGGGGAACCGCAAATTCATCACTGGTGAAGGCCAAAAGCTCTCTCAGTGTATCGCTGTCCTGTGGCAATGCGAGAACACCGCCATTGACGTGTCGATCCGACTCCCAACCGTAAAAATAGCCGGAGACAGGCTCGAATTTCTTTACACAATATGCATCTGTATCGACCCAGATGGTATCCCCGTCATTTTCCAATAATTTATATCTAAACAAATCGGAATGCAGTGCTGGAGACCCCGTTCGACTGTGCAGCAAAAAGCCGTCGAGTGGTAGAATTTTCTTTGCATCCCGCACCTCAACCCCCTCTGGAATGCAGCCTGTTGGCTCATAGGTGTAAAGGATCGTGTGGTGCCCAGCATCAACATAAGACTTGGCGCAAAGCTGTTCGAGATAGGACAACGAGCCATTAATCCACAACATCGAGCAGGAATAGTCTTTTTTCACGGGTGCTTTCCTTACCTGTTAATTCTGCTGGTTCGGTGCTGTGGTACTTTTGGTGGATTGCACCACGGCTGCCGGCTTTTGGAAGATCTCGCTGTTAAGCGCCCTAGCCTCGCCCAGATTCGCCTTACGGTTCTCATTGATCTCTTCTAGGAACTCTGGCTTGGGTAAAATTGTCCCGCTTGGTTGCATGCCTGGCGGCGTTAATGATGCTTCATATGATGTGCTCTTGTTTCCTGCGAACCTGTCTCGGGCCCAAGCCTCATAATCATTTGGAATAGATTTAGGACCAATCGTAAAAATCCAGTTCCCAAAGTGAGGTGTCAAGCGCGAATAAATTTGCAGGAGTGATGAGGTCACAGTGTTATAAAGACTTTGGTAGTCTGGTTTGGTTTTTAAGCTCTCGATGCGTGCGTGGTGCTGGGCTACGCCGCGATCATGCAATGCCCGCAAGACATTATTCTGTAAAAACTGCGCATACAGAGCTTTGGCTTGCGGCAGTTTTGCCTGAATAGATCGCTCCGGTGCCACATTATGGTTCATCCGGAAGAAATATGAGATGTCTTGGTCCTCTTTGGTGTGGTTTACACGGCCCCGGTGTTTCTTGACCAAATAGCTCTCTGAACTGCGTAAAGAATAGTGGTTGAGTGACACAAGGTCATAACCTGCTGTTTTACGGTCGGCCCGCCACCCGCTCCTGAAGAACCGTTCTTCCATCTTTTGGCCGGTGCTCAAGTACCAATTCAGATGGTCCTTCTGGTCATCTATCTTCTTAGGGCGATGTACTGACCAGACGCCATCCACCTTTTGTGGGTTGAAGGCTGTCTTAAACCCCCAGGCCAAAGCAGGGCGTGCGCAATTGTCCAAAGCGGCGTATTCAAATTGCTCAGTGACAAAGCGATCTTTGAATTCATCGACAAAGCCGTTTCCGAAAAGCCGCCAAATCATCGAAATCATGTGAGCATCGGGTATTGCATGCACTAAGTCAGCGAATGTGCCCTGCCCCGTATGGATGTTGATATATTCGTCCACATCCATCGGGATCAGCCAATCAACATCATTTGTAAGGTTGCTGTTTTGTAGATCCCACAATGCTGCGCGTTGCCAGTCCCCGGCCTTCTTTTGTTCACGGAATGGGTTGTCGATACGCGCTGTGATCAACCCGAATTCAGCTAAAGCATCTAAGAGCTCGTCGGTGCCATCGTCACAGTCGTTCGTGTAAACAACAAAGTCAGTTACCCCAATCGCACGATGATAGGCCACCCATTCAAGAATGAATGGCGCCTCGTTCCGCATTGTTGTTACGATCATAACCTTAAGCGGGTTTTCGTTTGTCGGCGTTGTCGCATAAGGAGAAGCAGAGGGCATTGGGGATGGTGGTGTTAAAGGTTCCGGCGCGACGGTCCCAACTGCAGAAGTGGCGGGTGAAGCGTCTGTTCCAAAAGGGGGTGACGCGATCTTTACTGATGGCGCGACAGGCGGTGCCCAATCAAGGCACGCGAAATCTCGACTTTCTTCATTCCAAACTCGATCTGGCAGCCGTTGATCCTGAAACGCTAGGGCATCACGCACGGTTACACCGTTTTCGCGCACTATAAATCCTAAGGCGCTCCAATACCTTGGAATACCGTGGAAATTGTTACGCATCGCTGGTAACAAATAGGCATGATAGATCGGCAATGCTTGGCGTGCTGCAGACAGAGGCATCGTAACATCTTTGTGCTTCTGCAGGGACATCAGGACTTGAGAAGGGTCCAACGCATAAAAGTCAGATTTTGGGCATGCCTGCGCGATCTCGCCGCTTTCGTGCAACGCTTGGGTTAACAGCTGTGAACCCCACACAGTTGCATTTGCATTGTTGAGCAAGCCATTCCGCATCGTATCCAAACAAGTGGCCAGGGCACAGCTTTCTCTAGGCAACGCCAAAATACCAGTTCCAACCAAATGGTCGCTTTGCCATCCAAAAAGTCGACCATCTTGCATCGAAAGCGGGCCGGACGACGTCAGGGCGTGGTCAAAACCCATCGTGATCACACCATCCAGAGCAACCAAGAGCTCGCATTGGAACGCCATCCCACGCAGGCGCGGGCATTCATGTGCTGCGGCCCTAGCGTAGTGTGATGGGTCAACAACCGTACGGATATCTTTAATAACTACACAATCTGGAACATTTTGCGTGTGACCTTGCGCATAAACCGTCACGTGGTGTCCCCGCCGCACCGCAGAAAGCAGCGTCAAGTGGTGCAGAAAATGCATCCTGCCACCACCAAAATAGATGGCTATGTCCTGGCTCATGGCTTCCCTCAAATCACTTACACCATCTACTTGTTGCACATACATCTATACTGTGTTTTTAATCAGACCCATAGATGGTAAATAAAAAAAATCCATTGTGCGTTCAGAAAAGCGCGAGAAAATACACCACTCATTCGTCTAAATTCAGGTTGACACCATGCCGGAAACGCAAGCGCCCCTGTTCATCTCGACTATGAAGAACGAAGGCCCTTATATCCTAGAGTGGTTAGCCTACCACCGTGTCATCGGGTTTTCTAACTTCTTGATCTATACCAACGATTGCGCGGATGGCACGACAGAGATCTTGGATCGGCTGACCCATCTTGGCGTGGTACAGCACGAAGAAAACATCGTTCTCAGGCGCGGCCCCCACAAAAGCGCGTTGAAATATGCCAAAGACCATCATCTGGCTCGAAGCAGCGCGTGGATCTATGTTGCGGATATTGACGAATACCTAAACATTCATATCGGTCAAGGTACTGTTCAAGAACTGATGCAGGCCTATCCTAACGCCGACGCCATCCCTGTCACATGGCGCCTGTTTTCTCACAACGATCATGTTGAACTCGTCAAACCTGACCTGCTTCAGGATTTTACAGATGCAGAGCGCGCGCTGGAGAATGGCGGTCAGGACGGGCGTTTCGTCAAAACATTGTTTCGGAACGATCCGTGTGTTGAAAGGTATGGTTTACACACACCGATTGTTGGCAAAGATCATGTAAATGATTTTGTCTGGATTACCCCTGATGGCAGAAAGCTTGCCGATCCCGATAGTAAATCACGCGGCCAATTTGGATATGTTGGAGCGCAGGTGAACCACTATGCAGTGCGGACAGTGGAAGGGTATTTGGTAAAGAAAGACCGAGGCCGCGCCAACCACTTCCGTCACAATCTCGGGACGGACTACTGGCAGCGTATGTGCCGAGGTGGTGAAACAGATCTCAGCATCCAGCGCCACATCCCCGCTGTAAGAGCAGAGATGCAGAAATTGCTTGAGGATAAACTCCTAGCGAAACTGCACGCCGAAAGTCTAGCTTGGCATAAGGACAAAGTCAACGAACTGCGCAAAATTCCTGACTTCGCAGATCTCCGCCGGGATGTCATTGCGTTATCGAATGCCAGAGACCATCAGCGTACCGAGGTCGACCGCGCGATGCACCAAGACCAAAAAGTAACGCAGAATGCCCTTCGCGCCCAGACACAAAGAACCGCAGCAGACACGGAAGCTTCATCGCCAAAGACGATCAAAAGTATCATTTTGTCCCTGCGCCATGCGCTCCAGGGCATTGAACCGCTGGAAGCAAATCTGACCGCTGCAGACCTAATCAACAAGCTGGAAAAGATCTGCGACGATCACGTTTGAGCGGCGTTTGTGGGTGTTTTTGGCTGGTCTCAGGGCGTCGCGGCGGACAGAACAACACCTCGCAATATTCCTTCTTCGCTCAGCCAGGTTGCCCAACACAGGCGTCCGAACGTTGCATTCATATGAAATACATCGAGCGGGCGGTGTTCCGTACCCCCATCGAGGCGAAATTTGCGGGAACCTTCAGAGTACTCACGATGTGTCATCACGTCATCTTTGATTGTTTTCTGTGGCTGCTGCAGCACGACAAATCCTAGCGCTTCAAGCCGTGCATCGATTTTCGCAATAATCGTTCGTATAAACGGTCCACCACCATTTTCAACGATCGGGCGATATTGGGCCGCGCGCCATTCGATCTCGGTCAGGGATTCGCTCATAAAGGGCTGCCAAACAATGAATATCGGTGCGTCAGAATGGGCGCGCAGCGTCCGCGCCGTGTGCATCATCATACTCCCTTTCAATTCATCCCAGAGAGCCAGTTCGATTGTCGCATCGCTAACAAACTGATGTGCGGACGCTTCATTATTTGAGCTGGGTGTGGCAAACTTTGCATAGTTTTGGATAAGGCCGCTCGGAAAAAACCTCATTCCTGTCAACACAAAGCCGTCATATCGATCCGGCTCCACGAAATCACCCGTTGTGGAAATGTCTTTGAAAAAGGCATTTGCTTTCGGGTCGAGCGGGCCGAGTTTACCGTTTTCCAAAAGACCAAAACTTTTCATCCCGTCTTGTAGGCATCCGAAGAAATCTGCCTCAAGTTCTTCGTTATATTCACTGGGTGCTCCCCAACCGTCTTTTAAGGC
>JBMYPG010000159.1:0-7673 GCA_049600095.1 Pikeienuella sp.
GCCCTTTTTAGCACTATCCAGTAGCTTCGGACACTCTGCATTTAAGAACTGTAATAGGAAGCTTACCAAAAAAGTTGCAGGCATACGATGTTGGCACTAGCATCACATTCAACGGCTACAGCGCTCATAACTTTGATGGAGATGCAAAGTGGTTAGAACTTTGGCACCACGGACATTGAAAACACTGGCATGTTTTGTGTTGTGCTCTTTATTTTTTGTTGCGCAATTTTCGGAAGCAAGTGCCGGAAACTATCGGGATTATTGTGCCGAAGAAGCACGGCGATTAAGCGGCTATAGTGGGGCTGTCGGTGATATTGCTGGTGGTGCGATTAAGGGTGCCGTCGGTGCCGCTATCCTAAGCGGGATCTTTGGTGGCGATAAGAAGGATCGCAAGCGCGCAGCCGGTATTGGTGCCCTTTTGGGCGGCCTCGGCGGCGCAAAGCGAGGGAATAGCCGCGCTACCCGCATATATCGTTTGGAATTTGATGACTGCATGCGGCGGCGTTAAAGCTGGTTTGATCTGGAGATGATGCATGAACCCCTTGATGAAAAACCTGATCCGTGGCCTTTTAGCGGCAAGTTTCTTGATCTATGCACCGCAGGCAATGGCCTCTGATGAACAAGCAGACACAGAATTTGACTTAACGGCGTTGAGTTGTTGGGAAGTGATAACCCTTCCCGAGCGTGATGCTACCTTTGTCATTGCTCTTCTGATCGGCTTTAAACAGGGTACTGCAGGCGCATCTCAGATGACAGGTGCTGCGATTGAGACGATGGTAACTAAGCTTGATGTAGTTTGCGCTGAATCGCCAAATATGCCTGCAATAAACGCGTTGAACTGAAAACGTAAAAAACGGGAGATGTGGGCGAGGGTCCAATGACGCGCACATCAATATAGGGTTTTTACTAGGCAACGATCAAGCAGCAAACCACGCGCTGCTTCTTGGAAACTTGAGCAATCAGACCCGGAACTCAAAGCGCCCGATTGCCCAAACGCTAGTTACCTCAGCTCTTACCATGTGCTGTATCAACAGCTTTTCGGAACCCTTCTGCCCACTGGTCGAAAGATGCTTCTACATCTGCCCAAGTTGACCACGGAGAAGAATTAAAGACACGGCTTCCTTTTGACCGATTAATAACAACTGCATCAATACGATTTTGAGTGGCGTCAGTGAAAACGCCCTCAACGGTAACCTCTCCGACGCTAATGCTGAATACTCCTGGCACGCCAATCACAGCACTGGCAGCAATCCCTGCCAAGTTCTGTGCGCCACCGGATTTAGAAGCTGATAGGCCTGTAACTGCCAAAGAAATTCTCAGTGTCCCAGGTTCAGATCGTGTGCCAACTACATAGCCACCATCTAAAAGCTCTTTGATCATCGCTTCACGAAAATAGTTTTGCATCCGTGTGACGTCTTCGTGCGAAAGCTCACTAATATTTGGATCATCGTAATCAATCTGCACTGTATCGACGATAAATCGGTTGTACGCTTCCAGACCCGGTGCACCCGGCCTTGTGTAAACCAATGTTGGAAACTCTTCACGCTGGAGTTTTAAGCCAGCTAAGCTGAAATGCGACTCCTCTGTACTAACTATCTGGCTTTGAGGTGCACACGCGGCAATCAACAGCGAAAATAAAACTAATATTACAACCGAGCTTTTATGAACAAGACGTATGGTTGTCGTCATTTCCTGTATCTCCTTAACAAGAGCTTAAACTGTGGGATCAGTCTAAATCTGGATTGGGATTATTACACGCCCATTCTGAACTTCGGAGCCATTAAGAACCATAAATCTTGGCAAAAACCTCCAACAGGAATGCTGTGCTTAGCCCAAAAGTCAGCAAACCATTAACGGCAGCAATCGCACCGAACAAACGCCACTTTCGCTGCAATACGACATCGCCGTATCCCAACGTAGTACTCGTCACGAGGGCAAAATATACGGCGTCTTCCAACGAGTTTATCTTTGCTATTATTTTAACCGAGATCGCCCAGACCCAAACCTGCAAGGTGTGGCCAAGTAAAATGGCTGCAAAGGCAGCGATGATAAGCGCCCAGCCACGATCATCCACTATGTTTGCCAAGCCGGGCAGATATTCAATGGTTATGACTAAGACGGCGATATGTAATGTCGATGATACGGCCATAACAGTTGAGCCAATAGAAATCTGCCTCAACATTCTTGCAATCCTTTGTTCATGCTGGCGACGGCGATAATCGTTGTGCGTTTGCGCCTATGATTGAATGCACTGAACGTGTACGAATATTCAACAGCATATTCAGCGAGGCTTGTGTCCATGTTCCGTATTATCACACCTTTCATCTTGATCGCCGTTTTTGGACTAACAGCATGTGAGGACGAAACCGAGAATACAGGGAACGTCGATAGAATTCGCGCAATAAAGACGTTCGCGGTAACCCAACCAACAGGCGGGCAAACACGTTCATTTTCTGGCATCTTAGCCGCATCGGCGACATCAGCGCTTAGCTTTTCGGTTACAGGAACAACCGCAACTGTGAATGTTGCGGATGGGGATTCTGTGTTAGCTGGCGATATTCTAGCAGAACTTGATCCCGAACCGTTGCAACTGGATGTCAGAGAAGCGCAGTCAAGACTTGACAGTGCGAGGGCAACTTACGAAGAAAAACTAGCAGCGGTTAACCGGCAACGCACGCTGTATCAAAAAGGGTGGCTGGCCAAGGCCGGACTCGATCAGGCATTGGCTGCATTTGAGGTCTCTGAGGGCGAAGTGAATGTCGCTCGTTCCAGACTGGCAACCACTGAGCGCGCTTTGGGAAAAGCGACACTAAAGGCCCCATTCGATGGTGTTATCGCAAACCGTGATGTCGAGCCGTTTCAAGAGGTAAGTGCGGGGCAAGCATTATTCCAAATCAATGCCAATGGCGCAATGGAAGTTAAGCTATCTGTTCCTGATACGGTTGTTGGTCGTATCGCATCCGGTGCAAACGTTGAAATTGATGTGGCCACAGTCTCAGGGTGCGGTTGCAACGGCCGGGTCACTGAAATTGGCGTGGCTTCTGGTGCCGCGAATGCGGTGCAAGTAACTGCAGTTCTATCTGAAATTCGCGAAGGTATTTTGCCGGGAATGTCAGCAGAAGTGGTACTCCCACTGATAAGCTCCACCGAAAATGCGGGTTTCCTGATCCCATTGACAGCCATTGCACCAGGGGATGATCGGGCAAAGGGGTATGTGTTCATCTTTGACCAAGATAAACGCGTGGTTCGCAAAACGGCCATTACCCCCGGTCAGGGCGTTATGGAAAATCTGGTAGCGGTCAGCAGCGGTGTCGCCGCTGGCGACATCCTCGCTTCAGCTGGGGTCAGTTTCCTTAGGGACGGACAGGCTGTAAAGCTGTTAGGCGAGTAAGACTATGAACCTCGGGCGGATAGCGATCCAGAACTCGCGTATTACACTTATCGGCATGTTCATGTTGGTGGCGGTTGGTATCACCACCTTTCTTAATTATCCGAGCGCCGAAGACCCGACCATCACGATCAGGTCCGCCAGCATCAGTGCCTCCTACCCAGGTATGTCGGCTGAACGGGTAGAAGAACTCATCGCCTCCCCCATCGAAACGGCAATGCGAGAGATCGCAGAGATTGATGAGATTAAATCGACCTCAAAAACAGGTTCGGTTAAAATTACCATCGAAGTTGATGAGCTGATCAACGACCTACCGCCGGTGTGGCAACAAGTTCGCAACAAGATTGATGATTTAAAACCCAGTCTTCCACAAGGCGTTCAAGGACCAACGGTCAATGATCAGGAGGGGTTGACCGCAATCGCGACCATTGCTCTTTGGTCTGATGGGTTTTCGATGGCCGAGATGCGGAATGTGGCCGAGGACACCCGCGATAGAATTTATACGTTGGAGGGCGTGCGTCAGGTCCAAATTCTAGGCGCCCAACAAGAGCAGATTTATCTCGAGTTTGACCCCATAAAGCTATCAAGCCTTGGCCTGTCGATGGAACAGGTATTTGGCGCGCTTTCCAGCCAGAATATCATTGAGCCAGGCGGCGAGATTTCGGCCAGCGGGCGGTCAGTGACATTGGAACCAACTGGCAACTTTGAAAGCGTTGAAGAAATCGCCGCATCGGTCTTTCGCGTACCAAACAGCGATACTGTGCTGCGGCTGGATGAGATTGTTAACATCAAGCGAGGTTATGTTGACCCGTCCCGTTATCCCGCGTTCTTCAATGATAACCCTGCCATCGTAATCTCTGTCTCTACAATTGAGGGAACGAATAACATCGCCTTTGGAGGTGAACTAACTTCGCTTTTGGATAATTGGGGGCAAGAGCTACCAATCGGTTATGTTCTTGACTACGCGACGTTTCAGCCAGAACTGATCGAGGACGCGGTGCAAGGTGCTGTATCCAATGTTTATCAGACGCTGGCAATTGTCCTTGCCGTTGTCATGCTGTTTCTGGGGCTGCGTACTGGCCTGATCGTTGGTTCGTTTGTACCGCTAACCATGTTGTTCGGCATCGTTGCGATGAGCTTTCTGGACGTTGAGCTTCAACGCATGTCGATCGCAGCGATGATTATTGCGCTAGGGCTTTTGGTCGATAATGGCATTGTGGTGGCCGAGGATATTCGAGTGCGAATTGAACGCGGCATTGATCGGAATGAGGCGGCGATACAATCGGTATCAACGTTGGCCGTGCCCTTGCTGACCTCTTCTCTAACAACGATTTTTGCTTTTCTTCCGATGCTCCTCACACCCGGCGGGGCGGGGGATTACATCAGGTCCTTGGCTCAGGTCGTGGCGATCCTTCTGCTCGGTTCATGGCTACTTTCGATGACTGTAACACCTGCGATGTGCGCATGGTTCCTGAAGGTTAAACCCACGGATAACGGCAAAACGGAACCGACCTATGATGGCGCTGTCTATCGTGTCTATCGCAGTATTCTAAACGGTATGCTACGGATGCGCCTTGTTACGATTGGCATTATCCTCGCTGCCCTTTACGGCTCTATCCAATTGCTGGGGACCGTGAAGACAGAGTTCTTTCCGCTTGGGGATCGTAACCAGATCCTCGTTTATATTGACCTCGAATCTGGTGCTGACCAACGTGAGACTGAGCGGGAGCTAAGAACCCTGACACGTTGGTTATCGGACAAAGACGAAAACCCCGACATTCAGAGCAACATCGCCTATGTCGGCTATGGTGGGCCCCGCTTTTTCCTTGCCATCAGCCCGGTTGACCCAGACCCCCACAGGGGCTTCGTTCTCATTAATACCGTCAGCGTCGATGACGTTCCTGCTGTCGTGGACCGGGTTAACACCTTCATGGATAAAAACCTTACCGCCGCGCGCGCTGACGCAAAACGAATGTGGTTTGGCTCAACTGAACCTGGCATTGTCAAAGTCAGATTGATTGGCCCAGATAAAGAAGTGCTGATGAGCAATGCTGGCATTCTATTGGATGCCCTTCATGATGTACCCGGCACCATTGGGATCAAACAGGACTGGGAAAACAAGGTTCTAAAGCTGGTGATAGAGGTTGATCAGACCCGTGCGCGGCGGGCTGGGGTTACATCCAGCGACGTCGCGACATCGCTGAATACGATCTATACAGGGATGTCACTTAGTGAATACCGAGAAGGTGATCGGGTAATCCCCATCGTGCTGAGGGGCGAAGATAACCTTCGGTTCTCTCTGGCCGCATTACAGCGGGCGCAGGTTTACTCACAGGCTACCGGAGAGTTTGTTGCACTAGAACAAGTAGCGTCAATCAGCGCCGAATGGCGGCCAAGTCGTATAAAACGGCTCGATCAGCAACGCACACTAACAATTGAAGCCCGAAACCCCGGTTTGGGTGCATTTGGCTTGGTGGAGGCCATCGACAGTAAGCTCGACAACCTAAGCTTGCCTGCCGGTCACAAATGGGAACTTGGCGGTGAAGTTGAGGATCAAGGTGAGGCCAATAGCAATCTATTTGGGCTATTGCCTATCGCATTTGGTGGCATCATTATCTTGCTGGTCGGGCAGTTCAACTCGTTCCGCAAGGGCGGCGTTATCATCGCGACTATTCCATTGGTTATGATTGGCGGTGTTCTTGGCCTTGTGATTATGGGGGCACCATATGGCTTTATGGTTCTTTTGGGTTTCTTTAGCTTGGCTGGTATTTTGATCAACAACGGCATAGTTTTGATTGACCGGATACAGGAAGAAGAAGCGAATGGTTTGGAACCGCTTGAGGCAGTCATTCGCGCGTGCTTGGCCCGGCTTAGGCCCATTCTGATGACCACGCTGACCACGGTGCTTGGTCTGGTTCCACTGATTTTGTTTGGTGGTGCATTGTTTTATGGAATGGCCAGCGCAATCGCGTTTGGGTTGATCGTCGGCACCGTACTAACTTTGGGCTTTGTACCGGTTCTTTATACTTTGGTAATGCGGACGCCGATGAAAAGATGAAGCTGCCAATTCACTGTGTTAAAATGGCATGTTTTGTCTTGGGATGCTGTCAGAAGAAAACCCATTGAGACAGGTAAGGCCGATGGCTTTTGCTCTGATAGGGGTTTTGTCACGTTAAGGGGTCGGTTCCGGCTGAGTGTGGAATGACACCGGCTTTGTTGCATGAACCTAATTTACCTAATTTGGCGATAAGTTTCCCTTACCCGCTCAGCTAGCCGATCTTGGTAACGACCGGTCTACCTATGCCGTTCATGACGTTGAGCACACGGATCATCAGAAGTGCTTCTGCTTGAAGACCAGCTTCGGTTCGCGACCTCAATCGAATTCCCAGTATCCGTTTCAATCGCGAAAACGCCCGCTTTAGGCCCTATCGGGGCACTGTCACGCAAACTTCGGGAAATTGCCAGTTGATCCCGATTTTGACAGAGTGATCGCATGAAATAGTCGCTTTACATCCGCCATCGCTTTCCTCCTGTCATCATCCAACGCGCGATCTGGCTCTATTTCAGGTTCAGCCTAAGCTATCGCGACATAGAAGATATGTTGGCAGAATGCGGTGTTGACGTTTCCTACGAAACCATCCGCCGGTGGGTACTGGAGTTCGGCCGGATGTATGCCGCTCAGATCCGGGAGCAGCGCGGTAGCGGGCGGTGGCATTTGGACGAGGTATTCGTGAGGATCAATGGCAAGGTCGTTTACCTTTGGCGGGCCGTCGATGACGAAGGCGAAGTGCTGGATGTTCTGGTGCAGTCCCGGCGAAACAAACGAGCAGCATTGAAACTTATGAAGCGTTTGCTGAAATCACAGGGCGAGATACCGGGCGCAATTATAACGGATAAACTTCGGTCATACGGAGCGGCGCTCAAGGATCTAAACCTCTCAGGCCGCCATGAAATGGGCGGCAGACTGAACAATCGAGCTGAGGTTTCGCATCAACCAACCCGCCAACAAGAACGACAGCAGAGACGGTTTCGAACGCCCGGTTCAGCGCAAAGATTCCTTGCCACCCATGCCGCCGTCCACAACCATTTCAACCAGCAACGCCACCTGATTAGCCGCCAATACTTCTGCAACTTAGAACCAAAGCTTATGCAGATTGGCGCACAATCGCAGCGGCCTAGGTAGTCAAACATTGACCGCTTTCAGCGTCACTCAGTTTACGTGACAATGCCTCCGTTATGGCGTTTCGTATCGAGACCTAGAGGAGATTATGGCTGAGCGTGGCGT
>JBMYPG010000160.1:0-7591 GCA_049600095.1 Pikeienuella sp.
GAGAGCAAAACCTACTCCTCCCGATTATCCCGCCAAATTACATTTTTATCGCTTCCATCATCGTGCTGCCTCGCGCCAAACGCATTGCCACTAAACACATTCCCCTCAAACCGACCACCGCTATCGGCACCCCCAGTGCGGACACCCCAATGGCCATTGTTAGAAATCGTACAATTCCGAACATCAGGCTTTCCACCGCTAAAGCTTGCGATCCCATTGCGGCCATTTTCACTAACCGTGCAACCCTCGAACAGCCCCCGCCCATCTATATAGACGAAGATGGCTGAATGTTTGTTCCCCCGCAAAACGCACCTACGCAATACCGGGTCAGCACCTTGGAAGATTTCGACGCCATGGAAGTCATTATCGATCATCTCACAATCTTCAAACACTGGCCGTGAATAGTCATAAACCACCGCACCGCATTGACCACTGCCATGAAACAAACACCGCGCAAATTTCGGCGCAGCATCGGAACCGTACACATAAACAGCCGATCCAGATTGCGAAGAAAAAACACAATCACTGAACGCGGCTTTGCCACCGGTAACCGAAATGCCACCGAAGATCCCATCTACAGCATTACACCGAAACGTCATGTTCTGTACGCGTGCGATTGTGGCTGTCGCCACCATAGCTTCACCCTTCGATACACTGACAACCACATCTTCGCGCGCGCCGTCACCAATCAACTCCAGTGGTTTGTCCAGGGTCAGTTTCTCATCATAGGTTCCCGGTCGGATAACGACCCGGCCACCACGTTCGGATGCAAGTATCGCCTCACCAATCGTCTCAAAATCCCCCCTGCCCGGCCAAGGATCGACGGTCAGAGTTGGCAATTCAGGCGTAAGCGATGGAGTGGCCGACAAAAGCGGCGAAGTCAGTTCACTCTTCAATCCCTCCGGCACCACCAAAGGCTCCAACTTCGGTGCAGGCTTCGGCTTCACAACAACCGCCTCACGCGGCACCCCCGCCTCCAATGCCTCCAACCGATCCACCACATCACTCGCAAACTCATGCACAGCTCTATCCAACTTGGTCGGATCACTCTCAAACCGTAGCGGGCGGTAATCAAAGAACTGATATTTCGAAACCGCCTCCCGCACCTCACAATGCTCACCCCGGTCGTATTTACGATCCGCCACAAAATAGATCGGAAAGATCAGCGGCGCATGACCGGCTTCATCAGCCAAACGCAAAAAGGTCAGTAATTCCTCCCTGCACCAGGGTCGTTCAAAATAACGCGGCGTCAGCACCGGGGTCATAAAGCTGGCCGCCGTAATCTCCGCCTTCAGCTTAGCTTCCCAATCATCACCGGTGCGAATGTCATAAATGTCCTGAAACATATCAATTTCACGACCCAGCAGCATCGAAATTTCACCCGCAATCCGGCCACGCAATTTTGTCAGCAGACTATCCAAATGCGCATCATCACCCCGCGCATAAGACCAAAACCCCTTTGGCGTCACATCAATATCCTTCGACAAAATCCAATCACCTACACCCTATAGGTGATCACCAAACCAAGGCAACGCGCATCAACAAACAACAGTACCTTACAACAACCCCTCAGCCAGAATAATACTCTCCGGCTCGCCAATCCCGGCAAACGGCTTGGCACCACCAAACTCAAAATCAGCAAAGCGAACCTCAGCCAATTTCTCATGCCCCAACCGGTTCAGCACCACATGCTGGGTCGCCGCCGAAGATAATTCCCCAACAATCCGCCGGAACCCACGCTGCCGCGCCCGGTCCTGCGCAGCATCCCGCAGCTTTTGATAAACGCCCTTCCCCCCTGCCCGGCTGGAAACGGCCCCCATGTCCACCAAAGCAGCCTCACCCGGCCCGATGTTGCGCACCTGTTGATATTGGCGACATAATTCTCCGGTCAAAGCAGCCAGCGGCGCAAACCGGTCGGGCGCTTCAGACACACCCAAATGCTGGTGAAAATCGGTAACAATCATACAGCCGAGTAAATCCCCATCCTCAACCGCCACAACCGACAGCCCCTCCACCACCATCGCCATGAAACCATCATGCAGATAGGCGCGATATTCCTCCAACCCAATGCCCAAAGCCCGGTGCAAGGTACTGCCCCCGCTGAACACATCAGTGACCAGCGCGAAAACTTTTTCCGCATTGGCCTGATCGACAGCTGTAATTTCAATTGAGCTCATGCACGCCCCCCTCGTTCGACCGCTTTCAAACTGCGCACCCCGAAAATACTGCAATCGATCCATTCCGGCTAACCAATTGTACAGGATGCACAAAGGTGCCTCCCCAGCAATGTATCGTCGAATAGACCATCACAACGGCTTGTAATGCCTCAAATGCACCATAGGTTAGCTGCAACACTTACAGGGACATCAAAACATGCCACTCGACCATCCAATCACCGCCAAATGGCCAGCGCAGCACCCCGACCGGATACAGCTATACTCGCTGCCCACCCCCAACGGCATCAAGGTCAGCGCGATGTTAGAGGAAACGGGGCTCCCCTATGAACCCCACCTCGTCAGCTTTGCTACTGATGATCAGACGAGCCCGGAGTTCCTGTCGCTTAACCCCAACAACAAAATCCCTGCCATCATCGACCCCAACGGGCCGGGCGGCGAACAGCTTGGTCTGTGGGAAACCGGCGCGATCCTGCTTTATCTTGCCGAAAAATCCGGCAAGTTCATGCCATCCGATCCGGCAGCCCGCGCAGAAACCACTCAATGGTTGATGTGGCAAATGGGCGGTCTCGGCCCAATGCTGGGCCAATTCGGTTTTTTCCACAAATTCGCCGGATCAGACATCGAAGACAAACGTCCCTACGAGCGTTACCAGAACGAATCCAAACGCCTGCTCCGCGTTCTCAATGAACGTCTAGAGGGCCGCAGCTATATCATGGGCGACGAATACACCATCGCCGACATTGCGTGCTGGCCATGGGTACTGACCATCGAAGGGTTCTATGCAGCCTCAGATGAGCTTTCTTTGGACAGCTTTTCCAACGTCACACGCTGGATGAAAGCCTGCGCCGAACGCCCCGCCAGCCAGCGTGCGATTAATATTCCGTCACGGGACTAATCCCAGCTATCGACAAGCATTGCCGCCTGCGCTAGAAACCCGCGTCTTTTGCAGGCGCTGATGCGCTGAGTCTTAACCGGCGCAAATCCGGTTAATGTCCGATTAATAATGGTGTACCGATGGAAAATGTTGTCCTGATCGCCCATCTGATTATCGCAGTCTTTTTGATTGCGATCGTCCTGTTGCAACGCTCTGAGGGCGGGGCGCTGGGTATGGGCGGCGGTGGCGGGAGCGGTGGCGGCCTGGTTTCTGCCCGTGGCGCAGCAACCGCGCTTTCCAAGGCCACCTGGGGCCTGGCGGCTGCATTCATCTGCACCTCACTGACCCTAACCATCATCGCCGCATCAAACAGCGGTGATCGTTCAGTTGTTGAAGGCGTTTCAACCGGCATTCCAGCAGCGAACGATGAACCAGCAGGCGCTGGCGGGTTCTCTCTGCCAAATCTGGATCAGGACCCTGCCGCAGCAGACGAACCACCAGCAGCAGACTAACGACTATCCTTTAAATTGATGACATGAGGACGGCGGGCAACACGGGTTGGCCGTCCACTGAATTTTTATGGCCGAACAGCAACTGATCGTTGTCGAACGGCCCCGAATCTAGTATGTCTCAAATCCCGTGGAACTACATATCGTTTGCGTCCGCATAAGCTGACTAAAAACAAACGCAGACTTAAAAACACGGGGGCGTTCAGCAGTGACGCGTTACATCTTCATTACCGGCGGCGTTGTTTCTTCCTTGGGCAAAGGCTTGGCCAGTGCTGCGCTCGGCGCATTGCTACAGGCGCGCGGCTATTCGGTTCGCTTGCGCAAACTCGACCCCTACTTGAACGTCGACCCCGGCACGATGAGCCCCTTTGAACATGGCGAAGTGTTCGTCACAGACGATGGTGCCGAAACCGACCTCGACCTTGGCCACTACGAACGGTTCACTGGTGTCCCCTGCCGCAAAACCGACAGCGTTTCCTCCGGCCGCATCTATACCAACGTGTTGGATAAAGAACGCCGCGGCGACTACCTCGGCAAAACCATTCAGGTCATTCCGCACGTCACCAATGAAATCAAAGATTTCCTGCGGATTGGCGAAGATGAAGTTGATTTCATGCTCTGCGAAATCGGCGGCACGGTGGGCGATATCGAAGGGCTGCCCTTCTTCGAAGCCATCCGCCAGTTCATGCACGAGCGCCCTGCAAACGAATCCATCCTCATGCACCTGACCTTGCTGCCCTATCTGGGCGCGAGTCACGAATTGAAAACCAAACCAACACAGCACTCGGTGAAAGAGCTTCGCTCCATCGGCCTTCAGCCTGATGTTCTAGTCTGCCGCACCGAATATGAATTGCCGGAAGCAGAGCGTGCGAAAATCGCCTTGTTCTGCAACGTCCGCTCCGAGCGGGTAATCCCCGCGATGACATTGGACAGCATCTATAAGGCCCCCCTCGCCTATCACGAAGTTGGCTTGGATCAGGCCGTGTTGGACGCATTCAACATCACCGAACCACCAAAACTAGACCTGTCCACCTGGACCGACGTGGTTGAGCGCGTGGAAAACCCCGAAGGCGAAGTCCGCATCGGCATCGTTGGCAAATACGTCAAACTCGAAGACGCCTATAAATCACTGGCAGAGGCTTTGACCCACGGCGGCCTGCACAACCGGGTCAAGGTAAAGGCAGAATGGCTGGACGCGGAGATTTTTGAACGCGAAGACCCCGCCCCCCACCTCGAAAAATTCCACGCCATCCTCGTTCCCGGCGGATTTGGAGAGCGCGGGACCGAAGGCAAGATCAAAGCCGCTCAATTCGCCCGTGAACGCAATATTCCCTACCTCGGCATCTGCCTCGGCATGCAAATGGCCGTGGTTGAAGCCGCCCGCAACCTCGCCGGTCTCGACCGCGCAGGCAGCCAGGAATTCGACCATGAATCCGGCGAAAACCGGTTTGAGCACATCGTCTATCACATGACCGAATGGGTAGAGGGCAACAAAACTGTCCGCCGCAAGGCAGACGATGCCAAGGGCGGCACCATGCGCCTCGGTGCCTATAACGCCACCCTGACCAAAGGCAGCCAAGTCGCTGACATCTATGGCGGTGAGGCGATCAACGAACGCCATCGCCATCGCTACGAAGTCGACATGAACTATCGCGACCAGCTAGAGGCAAAGGGCCTCCACTTCTCGGGCCTCAGCCCTGATGGAGAGTTGCCAGAGATCGTCGAAATCCCGGATCACCCTTGGTACATCGGCGTTCAGTTCCACCCAGAGCTGAAATCAAAACCATTTGAACCGCACCCCCTGTTCGCCGATTTCATCCGCGCAGCATTGGAACAGTCACGGTTGGTTTAGGGTGTACCGCACCTAACCTGACTCACGTATTTACGTGGCCCGATGAGGCAGCGTTGACAGTGTACAACGCGCTCAACGGGCCAAGTGAATGCGATCTGCTGCGACACGCTATAACTGATCAGTTAAGGGCATCACGCCCCCTGTTTCCCAAATACTCTACCATCCCCGCGATAACCAAGGCCGGTAGCGCAATTACGAATGCACGAAAGCAGAGACCTCCAACCACAAGCTCCCCGCCACCAATAAAGCACTTCCGGCGCAACGCCGGGATGACACCCCCCTATGCTGCCCCGGGCCTGACCCGGGGCCTCCAACCACAAGCTCCCCCCAACAAAAAATCCCTTTGCAGAAACGCCCTATGGTGGCACGATAAAACTTCATTTATCGCCCACGGGATTTTCTCATGCGCTTCGTATTAATCATTCTGCTATTTACCCTGACGCTGCCAGCGCCCAATACAGCCACAGCCCGCGACTTTGCTTTACCGTTTGATGATGAATGCCCGATTGAATTGCCCGAACGGGGCCCGGACGAAACAGGCTGGACGGATTCCGAGCGATGGGCATGGCAGCAAATTTGTGTAGGGCATGATGCTTACATGTTCGCCGCACCCGATGGCAAAGTAGATGGTGAGGAATGCAACCCCGCCGATATAGACGCGGACAAGCGTCACAGCGGTGATTATGACCACCGTAAATTATCGTCAGAGTTTCTGTCGACAATACTGACCCGCCCACAGTTTACAGAAGTCATTGCGAGACCAAAAGTTCAAATCAGATGCGCTTGGATCGACTGGCTAGATCTTTCATATCAGGAAGTTACCCCAAGCCTGTTCATAACCCGCTCCTGGCTTCCATCTGGCGCTGACCTTCTGGGTGCTCGCTTTGAAGGGGCACTTGGCTTCCAAACGTCAACTTTTGAGAAAGAATTGAATGCCGACAGCATATCCGTGGGTTCCTATCTATTTTTGAGAGGCGGTGCCTCGTTCAAGGATGTGATCTTAAGGAACGCCGACATAAATGGCAGTGTCATAGCGATTGGCTCGGTTTTCGACGGTAAATTTAATATGAACAGCTCAACAATTGGGGACAGCCTGTATCTCAATGGTGGCGCGTCGTTCAAAGAGCTGGACCTGAATAGCGCACAAGTGGGCGGCAACGTCGAGGCAATTGGCTCAAAGTTCCATGCCCCCCTCAAAGCGTCCAACATCACCGTAGGCGGCGGTTTGTTATTAAGTGGGGGAGCAACATTCACAGACGTAGTTTTACGAGGTGCTACCGTAAAAGGCATAGTCTCAGCTAATGGTTCGACGTTCGAAGATGAACTGAATATGAACCGCATAACTGTTGGCGGCAGCCTGTTCCTCAGAAATGGCGCTACGTTTAGTGACGTGAACCTGTTGCGTGCAAAAGTTGAAGGCAGCGTCGAAACTAACGGCTCATCTTTCAGCGGGGAGTTGAGTCTAGAAGCTATTGATGTCGGTGCTAGCCTGTTTCTCAGAGAAGGTGCCTCTTTTAACGATATCGTCCTGCTTAATGCTCAGGTCGGTGGCAGCCTTCAACTCGGTGGAGCAAATTTCGATGGCTTGCTCAACGCAACGGGCATAAATGTCAGAAAGGACTTTCTATTAACCCATGTAAAAAGAGGCGAAGCCAGTTGGGGGGAAAACGCCCGCCTGATCCTTCGCAATGCTCAAGTGGGGGCGGTTCAGGCGGCACTATCCGGCTGGCCTGCGCCTAAAGACCGGGCGCTGCACACCGACCTGACTGGTTTTCACTACGAACGGCTCGGCGGATTGCATGCACAAGAAATGCATACAATGGAGAAAGAAACAGCCGACGCGTTGATCGCTTGGCTCGACGCCGCCACGGCGCATGGCGGATACGACCCCGGCCCCTATGTCCAGCTTGCCAGCGCACTGGAGGCCTCTGGTCAGGCAGGCAAAGCCAGCGCAATCCTCTATGCAAAACACCGCCACCGTGACAGCGTAGTTGAGGCGTCTTTCACTGTGCGCTGGCTGTTGCGCCCTGCCGAACGCTGGATCATCGGCTATGGCGTCTATCCGTTTCGCGCGCTCATCTGGTTTGGCGGATTGGTCGCGGTGGGCATCATCATTGGTTTTGCCAGCAACGCGGCTTCCCTCATCGGATGGCGGCGCAAATTCTGGTTCAGCTTCGAA
>JBMYPG010000161.1:0-7546 GCA_049600095.1 Pikeienuella sp.
CCAGCGTGCTTCAAAACGTGGGCTTCTGACGTCCCTGAACCCACATACGAGAGGCTACGCGATCCTTTTATTTCAGGGACCGCGCCTTTTATGCCTATGGGCAGTGAAACTCAACCCCTGTTACGCACAAGCTGCAGCGGCTGCTGTGACCGTTGCGATGCCGTAGCACAACAGCAACGTTTGCATCGTTGGGTTGGTAAAAATGTTGGTCTTTATGCTGGGTGCCTTTGCTGCGTATTGGGTTAGGTAATCTGGATGCTCGGTACCCATGATACGGTCCCACCATGTGAAGTAGAGCCCAAGGTTATACCCGGCGTGGGCATGATGCATGTCGTGATGGGTTACGGTGGTGAGAAAGCCCAAAAGCGGTTTGCCGTGACGGTTCGCAGGAAAGACCTCATATCCAGAATGGCCCAATGCGTTTCTTAACATCATGTGACCGGTGAAGATGAACAGGGCGATGGGATGAGAGGGTAGAACCAATAGAATGATTGGCAGGTAAATCGCGTTTATGACTGCCTCGCCAATATCGAATGAATATGCGGTGAATGGCGTCGGGTTGTGCGACAGGTGGTGTGCCCGGTGAAATCTGCGGAAAAGACGGGGGTGGTGAATGATTTTGTGAGCCCAGTAGAACCAAGCGTCATGGGCGACGATTAGTGTTACCGTCGAGAGGACCAGCCACCAGATGCCGTATTCGTTGATGTCCAAGTAGATTTGGAACCAGTCTGTTCCGACCCCCAGCCCTATTATGCTGCCGACGCCTGCAAAGATCAGGATTGTGCGAAAGCTGAGAATTAGCTCTCTACCAATTTGGCGGAGTGGTGGTTTTGTTGGTCTGATTTTCAATCGATTGATCCAACGAGAAAGGATCAGGTTCAGGACCAGATAGACACCGCCTGCGCCTACGGCGTAGCGGATGAAGTCAAACACAAAGACGGTTTTATAGGTTTGCCAAAATGGCAGGAGGAATTCGTTGTAGATGTGCATTGCCTGTTGCTCCCTTGGTGGCTGTATGGAGCAGATTGGCAATGTGGCTGGTTTGAGCTCTCTGATTACTAATTACGGCTGACATTGCCGGTTATCGGCAAGGGTTAACCTGAATCGGTTAGGGTTTTCCGACGGTACTCAGTCGGGCTTTGCCCTGTTTCAGCGCGGAAAGCGCGGTTGAAGGGGCCGAGTGATGCAAAACCGCTCTCGTAAGCAATCGCGAGAATAGTTTCACCTGCACGGGTCGGGTCAGCAAGGGCCTGTCGGGCGTTGGTGATGCGATGGCCATTGATGAAGGTGGAGAAGTTTCGGTGGCCGAGTCCCAGATTGATCGCCTGGCGAATTCTGCGCTCTGGCAAATTAAGCTCTGACGCTAGTTGCGTGATGGTTAGCCCTTCTTTCTTCCAAACACCTTCGTTCATTGCTTTTTGGATTAGGGAAAGGGCGATTGGGTCGTTGAAGTCACCTATGGTCGACGCTGGCAAAGTTTCAGGCGTCGAATTTTTTGGTGTTAGAAGTTGTATTCCGCCATTGTTGAGCCAAATCATAAAGCCGACTGTCAATAAGCAGATGCTGGCCGCCTGAACGGGAAGTAGGATATCTGGTGGTGTTTCGCTCAGTCGAATCTCGATGATTGCGATAATTGCGCCGGTTAGGGCGGTTATGCCGATGAACCAGTTTCTGAATGTTAACCGGAGCTCAACCAAATCATCGCGGGCCGTTGCAATAGCGACGTAAAGTAGGTGTGCGTAGAGGACTATCGAAGCAATTGCGCGTAGTGGGGTTAGCACCGGAACTAGGAAGTGAATGACCATCAATAGAGCTAATGCCAATTGGTAGGCGCGTGGGCGGAAGTTATCTCGGAAAAGTGCCATTCCGATCCACCAGATGAAAAATGGATTTAGTGCCGGTAGGACATGAAGAGCCGTAGGTGTTGGAAAACGACCTGCTGAAATGATGATGTAATTGATGAGCCCGATGGTTAGCGCGCCTATAACGGCTTTGCTGACCTTGTTGGCACTACTTCGCAACACGATGGCTACGGTTAGGAGCAGGCAGAGGACACTGCCACCGCGTAGCATTGCATCAAAAAAGGCCAGCGTTGGCGACATTGTTACCCCTTTTAGCCGTCGCAATTGTGAAACAAGCTTACGCCAGTAGCGTAAAACGGCAATCGCCTTTCGCTTGACACTTTCGCCGCTGCGCGGGAAACCGGACAAAAGTTGAATTGAGGAGGGGTTTATGAGCCACGCATTCATATTTCCGGGTCAAGGTGCGCAAGCTGTTGGCATGGGTAAAGATCTGGCGGATGCTTATCCAGCCGCTGCTGCTGTATTCGCGGAAGTGGACGAAGCACTGGGTGAGAAGCTGAGCGAGACCATCTGGGAAGGCCCAGCAGAGACATTGACCCTGACCGCTAATGCGCAGCCTGCGTTGATGGCAACTTCGCTTGCCGCCATGCGGGCGCTGGAGGCTGAGGGCGTTACCATTGCTGATGCGTCGTTTGTTGCTGGGCATTCATTGGGTGAATATTCTGCATTGGCAGCCTCTGGCGCGATTTCAGTTGCTGACACTGCGCGCCTGCTGCGTATTCGCGGCGAAGCCATGCAGGCAGCTGTTCCTGTTGGTGTTGGTGCGATGGCGGCCCTGTTGGGGTTGGATTTTGCTGCGGCCACCGAAGTTGCCGCTGAGGCCGCAGGTGATGAAGTCTGTCAGGCAGCCAATGACAATGACCCGGGACAAGTTGTAATTTCCGGTCATAAAGATGCTGTTGAACGTGCTTTGGCAATTGCCAAGGAAAAAGGCGCTAAACGTGCAGTTCTGCTGCCTGTATCCGCACCATTCCACTGTGCGTTGATGGAGCCGGCGGCGGAGCGTATGGCGCAAGCGTTGGAAGAGGTTGAGATCAACGCACCTGCGGTGCCTTTGGTTGCCAATGTTCGTGCCGAAAGCGTGACTGACCCCTTGCTGATCCGCAATTTGCTGGTCGAACAGGTGACTGGATCGGTTCGGTGGCGTGAGAGTGTTGCCTGGATGGCGTCACAGGACGTTACCGGCATGATCGAAATTGGTGCAGGCAAAGCGTTGAGCGGAATGGTACGGCGTATTGAACGATCAATTGCTTGCACGCCAATGAATGGGCCTGCGGATGTTGCCAAAGTTGTGGAAGCCCTGAAAGGATAATCGAATGTTTGATTTAACCGGTAAGAACGCGCTTGTAACAGGTGCATCTGGTGGCATTGGGGCAGAGATCGCTCGGTCACTGTATTCTCGTGGTGCGTCGGTTGCGCTGTCTGGTACAAGGACAGAGCCATTGGAAGCTTTGGCGGCTGAACTGGGCGATCGTGCCCATGTTACCCCATGCAACCTGTCAGATGGTGCCGAAGTCGATGCGCTGCCCAAGGCTGCCGCTGCTGCGATGGGTTCTGTTGATATTCTGGTTAACAATGCCGGGTTGACCAAGGACAATCTGTTTATGCGGATGAGCCAGGATGAATGGGATCAGGTCATTGCCGTAAACCTGACAGCAACCTTCCGCCTGTCAAAAGCTGTTCTGCGTGGCATGATGAAGGCGCGGTGGGGCCGCATGATCAATATTACGTCAGTTGTTGGTGTGACCGGGAACCCGGGGCAGGGCAATTATTGTGCATCCAAGGCTGGTATGATCGGCATGTCGAAGTCGTTGGCATCAGAAGTTGCCACCCGCGGTGTCACCGTTAACTGTGTTGCGCCCGGATTTATTCGCACTGCAATGACTGATGCGCTGAACGAATCACAGCAATCAGCAATCATGGGGGCAATTCCTGCTGGTCGAATGGGTGATCCGAACGAGATTGCATCGGCTGTTGTGTACCTTGCCAGCCCAGAATCCGCTTATGTTACAGGGCAGACCATTCATGTGAACGGTGGAATGGCGATGATCTGACGCAAGAGCAATTGCGGATTTGCCTATTGCGCGACTTGTGGTAAGCAACGCCCGCGCTCACTGGGCGTAGACAAGAATACTGCTGGCTGCACGACGCGCCGGTTAGGGACAGTTAAACAGAATAAGTGGCCCAGGGCGGCCGCCTCAGAAAGAGGAAGTCAACATGAGCGATATTTCAGATCGTGTTCGTAAGATCGTCGTCGAGCATCTGGGCGTTGAAGAAGACAAAGTCGTCGAGAAGGCAAGCTTCATCGACGATTTGGGCGCTGACAGCTTGGACACGGTCGAGCTGGTTATGGCGTTTGAAGAAGAATTCGGCATCGAAATCCCAGATGATGCAGCCGAAACAATTCAGACATTTGGCGACGCGGTGAAGTTCATCACCGAGAACGCAGACTGATCTACGCGATAGCGTTGACAGGTTATTTCAGCGTCCGGTTCGTCCGGGCGCTGTTTTTTTGTCTTGAGGGTCGTTATTGTCGCCAAAGAAAAATGGTGGCAGAGAATAGCCAGCGACCGAAAAACAGATAAGCAGGCGGAATTGCAAATGAGACGAGTAGTTGTCACAGGGCTTGGAATGGTGTCACCACTTGGTGATGGTGTCGACACAACGTGGAACCGCCTGATTGCGGGCGAATCTGGTGCTGGTACCATCAAGCATTTCGACGCTTCGCATTTGAATACAACAATTGCTTGCGAAATTCCGTTGGGTGACGGTGAGGGTGAATATAACCCTGACAATTATGTTCCCAAGAAGGATCAGCGGAAAATTGACCGTTTCATCACCTATGCAATGTCAGCTGCTGATCAGGCGATTGCGGATTCCGGTTGTGCAACAGATGATGAAGAAGAGCAGTACCGGATTGGTGTTCTTATTGGCTCTGGTATCGGTGGAATTGAAAGCATTGCTGAAACTGCGATCACGTTGAAAGAACGTGGCCCACGCCGAGTTTCGCCGTTCTTTATCCCATCCGCGTTGATCAACCTGTGTTCTGGTCAGGTTTCGATCCGTTATGGATTTAAGGGCCCCAACCATTCGGTTGTTACAGCTTGTTCTACTGGTGCGCATGCCATTGGCGATGCGGCGCGGTTGATCAAATATGGTGATGCTGATGTGATGATTGCGGGTGGCGCAGAGAGCCCCGTTTGTGAAATCTCGGTCGCCGGTTTTGGCGCGTGTAAGGCATTGTCGACCGGTTACAATGATGCGCCAGAAACAGCTTCGCGCCCATATGACAAAGGCCGTGATGGTTTTGTTATGGGCGAAGGTGCTGGTGTGGTTGTGTTGGAAGAATATGAGCACGCAGTCAAACGTGGTGCCAAAATCTATGCCGAGGTCATTGGTTACGGTCTTTCTGGCGATGCTTATCACATCACTTCACCCGCGCCGGACGGCAATGGTGGGTACCGGTCAATGTCCGCTGCTTTGGCGAGCGCTGGGCTTGATGCCTCTGATATCGATTATGTGAATGCGCATGGCACATCGACACCGCTGGGTGATGAGATTGAATTGAAAGCGGTAACACGCTTGCTGGGCAATGCTGCTGGTGGCGTTACCATGTCGTCAACTAAATCTTCGATTGGTCACTTGCTGGGAGCTGCCGGTGCGGTAGAGGCAATCTTCTGTGTTAAAGCGATCCAGAATAATGTTGCCCCGCCGACCTTGAACCTGACTGACCCGTCAGTTGAGACTGAGATTGATTTGGCACCGCTGAAAGCGGTTAAGCGAGATATTGATGTCGCGCTGTCCAATTCGTTTGGATTTGGTGGTACGAATGCCTCGCTGATCATGCGACGCGTGTCCTGACGATCTGATGAAGCATCTGGTCGCAAATGCGCTGACGTTATTGATTGTCCTCTGCCTTTGTGTGGCGGGGGCAGGTTATGTTGGTGTTAAAAAGTTTGATGCCGAAGGGCCGCTGAGCGAAGCCAAGCTTATCGAGATCAAGGGTGGAGCCACCATCAATGCAGCGGCAGAAATGCTGTTGGCTGAAGGCGTAATCGATAGCGCTTCGGTATTTCGGATGGGGGCCCGATATAAGGGCGTTCATAACCAACTCAAGTTCGGTGAATATGAAATCCCCGCTGGTTCCTCGATGGATGATGTTTTGTCGATCATCATCTCGGGCAAATCATTGCAGTATAAAATTACTGTAGCAGAGGGTTTGACCAGTTGGGAAGTCGTCGAACTGTTGAAGGCCAGCGATTTGCTGTCTGGTGAGATCGCTGAGATACCAGCAGAGGGTGTTTTGGCACCGGATACCTATTTTGTTGCCAAAGGGGCGGATAGGGAAGGTTTGTTGCGTCGAATGCGCACCGCCCAGATGGAGATTTTGAAGAACGCTTGGGACAACCGTCAGCCGGGTTTGCCGATAAGTAGCCCGGAGGAAGCCTTGATCTTAGCCTCCATCATTGAAAAAGAAACTGGTGTGGGGGCAGAGCGTGAAATGGTTGCGGGTGTTTTCGTCAACCGCTTGGTCAAGCGGATGAGGTTACAGTCAGATCCAACGATCATTTACGGCATCACTTTGGGTCAGGGACCGCTGGGACGGTCTATTCGTCGATCCGATATTTCGCGGGCCACGCCCTATAATACCTATGTGATTGATCGGCTGCCACCGGGCCCGATTGCAAACCCCGGTCGTGAAACCATTGTTGCGACATTGAACCCAGCAGAAACCAAGGCGTTGTTCTTTGTTGCTGATGGGACAGGCGGACATGCGTTTGCGGAAACTTTGCGCCAGCATGAGAAGAACGTAGCAGCATGGCGTAAGATTGAGCGTGCCCGGAAATCGCAGTAAGTTTGCAACTTTAAATTTAGCTGTTGACATTCGGATCGCTGATAAGTATAAATCTGTCAAGCTAAAGGAATCGGGTCAGGCAATCGCTTGGCCCTTTTTGATTCCGGGGACGCGGCGATTGTCTCGCTGATTCCTGTAGCTGCTTTCTATCAGAAAGGATCATATGGACAGTTCAGTCGTCGCTGCATCGTTGACGCGGCGCATGCTGGAGCATGCGCGTCAGCTATACCAAGATTTATCAGATGAACTGGCTGATGCGATTCATCGTCTGAAGTCAGATATTCACGATCAGGACGCCATTCAGCATAACGACACTTTACGCGCCCATCGAAAGGCGTTGCAGACCGTTTTGGAATATGAGCTTCAATTCTTGAAACAGGCAGAGGAGGACGAAACTGGGCATGACCTCGACCTCGACGCCGCCAGAGAAGAGATCAACCGCCGCATTCATCGCCTCGCTGCCGCCGGACCAGGTTGAAGAATTTTTGGCGGACCTGTCGCCCAACGCTGTTGCATCCCTGCCGTTCTTATTTGAGGTTTGGGGCCACCCTGGTCATCAACTCCCACCTGCGGGGGATTGGATCACATGGCTGATCCTTGGTGGCCGGGGGGCCGGCAAGACCCGGGCTGGGTCTGAATGGATTAGGGCGCAGGTAGAGGGCGCAACGCCCCAGTCTGCGGGGAAATGCAGCCGTATCGCATTGATCGCAGAAACAATTGATCAGGCTGTTGAGATCATGATCCGGGGGGATAGCGGTATTCTCGCCTGTACGCCGGATGATCGGCGACCTGAATATATTGCGACACGCAAGGCGCTGATTTGGCCTAA
>JBMYPG010000162.1:0-7504 GCA_049600095.1 Pikeienuella sp.
GTCAAGATAACCGTTCGACGCAGGTGTACCGGTGAGTCCTGCTCGATACTTAAAGTGAGGTATTAATTTCCGCCATCCTGTAACTTTGATTGTTACAGGTTCACCGCGCAGTTTAGTATTTGTTATTGATAAGGAAAAAATTTCTGTAGCTGATGTGAGGGCGACTGAAACTCAGTTTTCCGTTTTGGTGGCGCGTTTACGCAAAGCAGTTGTAAGTCACGGTGGAGGCGTTCCTGTATTTCGTGCAGATATATCGTTTGTTCTAAACAATATTTTGTTTGGAAAACTTCGAAAAGAAATGGAAGAATACCATAGTATTATTATTGCAAGTACAGGTGCACTACAGAGTTTCCCACTAGAGTTATTGGTCACTAAACCAGTGGGAAACCCAAAGGTCGCTGATTGGGTTGTAAAAGGTGACTATACTAAATTGACCTTTCTAGGCCTTGAAAAAGGTGTTTCATATGTTCCATCGCCCCGGAACCTAGTTGATGTGCGCCTGAAGGCGGGTGTTAGCAAAGCGAGCAATGATTTAGCAGCTTTTGGCGACTTCAAGTCTGGTGTCGATCCCTACAAAGTCCTTAAAATTGCTGATTTACCCGAAAGTTGTGTGAAACTTGCGAAGGCTGTTGACCGGATTGGTGACCTGCCGGGTACTGCGATAGAAACCAAAGCTATAACTAGTTTATTCGGGGAGACAGCTAAGCTGCGGCAAGGCGATGAGTTTAATGAAGACATTATAAAAGCGGCATCTGAAACAGGAGAGTTAGCTGATTATAAAGTTCTACACTTTGCAACACATGGAATTTTGTGGCCAACTCCAGACTGCTTTACTGATCCTGCATTGACTGTGACAGCGACCGATAGTGAAGATAGTGATGGGCTTTTAAGCGCGACAGAAATTCGTGGTTTGAATCTGGACGCTCAATTAGTCATTCTCTCCGCATGTAATACGGCATCAACGTATCTAGAAGGTATTGGCAACGCTGCAGCATTAAAGGGCCGCAAAGTTGACAAATCAAAGGCCGCAGCGAACATCAAGCGCGAAAGTGGTGCTGGTGGTGAAAGTCTTTCAGGTTTGGCGCGCGCCTTTTTCAGTGCTGGTGCTCGAACTGTCTTAGCAACTCACTGGCCTGTCGCAGATGAAACGACGACTGAACTTATGCAGGTGTTTTTCAAAAGGCTGAGAGATACTGACGAAGACTTGGCGACGGCCTTGCGAAAGGCTCAGGAGGAGTTGAGGAGCCAACCGCAGTTTTCACATCCTATATTTTGGGGGCCTTTCGTTCTAATTGGAGATGGTTCCTTAACGCTGCATCCAAAACCGGAAGATGTGCAGGAAACTTCGGATAACTAGGAATGGATGATATTGATCGTATTGAACTCCAATTATGTACTTAGATGTAGTTGAACTAAGGCGTTTTTATTACCGCACCCGACTCGGGCAAGTCGCGAAGAATACATTGCGAGATCAGCTCCGTTGGTATTGGGGAGACGTTAGTGGACTGAATATGGCTGGCTATGGATTCGTAGCCCCCTTCCTTCGATCTTTCAAAAATAATGCATTACGTACCGTGTGTATGATGCCGGCACAGCAAGGGGCATTTCATTGGCCGAGCGAAACACCAAACCATTGTGTTTTAGTAGACGAACGAAGGTGGCCAATCCCAACTGGTTTTTTGGACCGATTGATTGTTGTGCATGCAATTGAGAACTCTGACCGCCCTGGCAACGTACTAATGGAAATATGTCGCTCTCTCTCAACAGCTGGGCGGGCACTATTTATTGTGCCAAATAGAACTGGAATTTGGGCACGCCGTGATACAACCCCCTTCGGGCAAGGAAGGCCCTACACTATTGACCAAATAGAAATTCTACTTCGTCAGTACTCATTGGAGCCAATTAGGCACACGGCTGTTTTGTATTACCCCCCATCAAATAGACGTTTTTGGCTTCGTGGCGCGAAGGTTTTGGAGAGCATTGGTCAAAAGTTCGATGCACAACGACTTGCCGGTGCAATTGTGATTGAAGTTCAGAAGACTGCATATGCTTCGCCAAGAAACAGAATGAAATTGACATCAAAGTTTTCACCGGTTGGTGCACTTGGCGGAATAGGTGGCCCAAAGCCTCGCCCTGCCAATGATCGTGTCTATGTAAACAGTTGAGTAGATCAAGTTTGAACGTTACAGGATGGGTGAACCTAGTAGGCTGAGAGAAGCTATGCAAAGCAACAAGTCCATTTCACCAAAACCAGGCGTTATGCGCATCGCACAGTACGTTGGTGGCGCTAGTACTGTCCCTGGTGTTTCCAAGATTCATAAGCTGTCGTCCAATGAAAACCCATGGGGAGCCAGCCTTTCCGCAATGGCCGCCTACGAAGCGGCTTCTTCCGATCTAGCCTTCTACCCCAATCCTGACTGGTTCGAATTAACTGTTGCATTAGGTGAGGTTCACACATTGGACCCAGCAAGGATTGTTTGCGGTGCTGGATCAGATGAGATGATCGCGCTGCTTTGTCTTGGCTATGCAGGTGTGGGAGACGAAGTACTTTACACTGAGCACGGATTTTTGATGTATGCGATATACGCCAATGCAAACGGCGCAACGCCGGTTAAGACTGCGGAAGTGGACTTGACAGCATCGGTGGACAATATTCTGGCTGCATGCAATGAGCGTACTAAATTGGTGTTCATTGCCAATCCTAATAACCCGACAGGTACTGTAGTTAGTTCTGCCGAAATTGAGCGTCTCGCTGAAGGTATTCCCGAACATACGTTACTTGTAGTCGATGAGGCTTATGGAGAATGTATCGACGCATTGGGTCATGAAAGTGGACTAAAGCTTGTTGATCGGCGACAAAATGTTGTTACCACTCGAACGTTTTCAAAAATACATGGTTTGGCGGGGCTTCGTGTCGGTTGGATGTACGCGCCGCAACATGTTGTTGAAACGGTCAATCGCATCCGCAGCCCATTTAACGTGAATTCTGGCGCACAGGCGGCAGCGGTAGCGGCCATTCGCGACCGCAGTCATGTTATGGAAAGTGCCGCTAAAACTGCAGCTGCCGTGAAACGTATGACGGCAGAACTTGGAGCGCTTGGAGTGCCCTGTACTGAGTCACATGCCAATTTCGTTCTCGCCGAGTTTGGGACCGATGTAAAAAAGGGTGCCGCTGCTGCTGATGATTTCTTGAAATCAAAAGGTGTGATTGTGCGACGAATGGAGGGCTATGGGCTTCCGGGCCACCTCCGTATTTCGGTCGGAGATGATGAGGCGATGGATGCGCTTATCGCTGCTGTGAGCGAATTTAGAGCATCGGCATGACCGCTACGCCCTTCAGAAAAGTTGCTCTGATAGGCCTTGGCTTAATCGGAGGTTCGATTGCTTGTGCTCTGCGGCGTCTTTCCGACCGTCCAACGATTTCGGGTTATGCAAGGAGTGCAGAGAGTCGAGATATGGTTAGGAAAATTGGATTTTGCGATCATGTGCTGGATAGTGCATCTGCCGCTGTGGAAGATGCCGATTTAGTGATCCTTTGCGTGCCAGTAGGGGCAATGGCTGGTGTTGTCGAAGAAATTTCACCCGTTTTAAAGTCGGGCTGCATTGTTTCGGATGTGGGTTCTGTCAAAGGAGCGGTCATTGATGCATTGGCGGGCCTTCCAGAGTTTGTGCACGTAGTTCCTGCTCACCCATTAGCCGGCACTGAGTATTCTGGTCCGGAAGCAGGTTTTGCAGAGCTGTTCGATAATCGCTATTGCCTGATCACACCGCTTGAAAACGGCAACGATGAAGCCAAAGCGAAATTGGCTGAGTTCTGGCGTGCTCTCGGTGCTTATGTCGATGAGATTGCACCTGATCGGCACGA
Source organism: Pikeienuella sp. (assembly GCA_049600095.1). Taxonomy (GTDB): domain Bacteria; phylum Pseudomonadota; class Alphaproteobacteria; order Rhodobacterales; family Rhodobacteraceae; genus Pikeienuella. The sequence continues at coordinate 3,866 of JBMYPG010000162.1, forward strand.
TCTTGTTTTGGCAGTTACCAGTCATGCCCCACATTTAATTGCGTATACGATGGTTGGTGTGGCTGATGATATGCGTCGGGTTACAAGCTCAGAAGTCATTAAATACTCGGCCTCCGGGTTTCGAGATTTTACGCGCATTGCAGCCTCTGACCCCACGATGTGGCGTGATGTGTTTTTGTCGAACAAAGAAGCGACTTTGGAAATTCTTGGTCGCTTTACGGAAGAGCTTTTCGCGCTTCAGCGGGCGATCCGTACTGGTGATGGCGATCAATTGTTCGACTACTTTACGAGAACGCGAGCAATTCGGAAAAGTATCATAGATGCCGGACAGGATACGGCTTCGGCTGACTTCGGCCGTGGTGAAGCAAAAGGCGATTAAACTCACAATATTGGCTATCTATTGCCATTCTGACGTTCGATAATTTCTAACCCCCGCTTCGCTGCTGTGAAAATCGTTGCACATTGTTAGATATTCGACGACGTTTACAAGAAATGACTGTCAACGCATTGAAGGGAGTTTGACATGAAAACCCGCGCAGCACTTTCAACCAAAGCTGGCGCGCCGCTTGAGGTTACTGAAGTGAACCTTGAGGGCCCTAGAGAAGGTGAAGTTTTGGTCGAGATCAAAGCGACCGGCATTTGTCACACTGACGAATTTACTCGGTCTGGTGCTGACCCTGAGGGGATATTCCCTGCGATCTTGGGTCACGAAGGCGCAGGCGTTGTGGTTGATGTTGGTCCCGGTGTTAAATCATTGAAGCCTGGTGATCACGTGATCCCACTTTACACGCCTGAATGCCGTGAGTGCGATTATTGCCTTCACCCTAAAACCAACCTCTGCCAAGCGATCCGTGAGACGCAGGGGCAGGGGCTTATGCCGGATGGTAGCAGCCGGTTTTCGACATTGGATGGCGATCCGATTTTCCACTACATGGGAACGTCCACGTTTTCGAACTACACGGTCATGCCGGAGATCGCTGCTGCGAAAATCCGCGAGGACGCGCCGTTCGATAAAGTTTGTTACATCGGTTGCGGTGTGACCACTGGGATCGGAGCTGTCATTAACACCGCAAAAGTTGAAGCTGGCACGAACTGCATTGTGTTTGGTTTGGGTGGCATTGGCTTGAATGTTGTTCAGGGGCTGCGTCTTGCCGGGGCTGATATGATCGTTGGTGTCGATATCAACCCAGATAAGGTTGAGATGGCGAAACGGTTTGGCATGACCCACTTCGTCAATCCGCTGGAAGTGGAAGGCGATCTGGTTCCTTACCTCGTTAACCTCACCAAAGGTGGCGGTGATTACACTTTTGATGCGACCGGCAATGTTGGTGTGATGCGCACTGCTTTGGAGTGCGCCCACAAAGGTTGGGGTGAGTCGATCATTATTGGTGTGGCACCTGCCGGGGCAGAGATCGCGACGCGGCCTTTCCAACTGGTCACTGGTCGTAGCTGGCGTGGGACTGCATTTGGTGGTGCCCGTGGTCGGACTGATGTTCCTAAGATCGTTGATTGGTATATGGATGGTAAGATTGAGATTGATCCGATGATCACTCACACCATGGGCCTTGAAGATATCAACAAGGGCTTTGACCTTATGCATGCGGGTGAGAGCATTCGGTCTGTCGTTCTTTACTGATTAAATTTGAAATCCTGAGCCCCGCTGCAAGAGATTGCGGCGGGGTTTTGCTTTTTTGGGAAATGCGATGATTATCTATATCGACGCTGATGCTTGCCCCGTGAAGGAAGAGACTCTGCGGGTGGCGCATCGTCATCAGTTGCGGGTTATTTTGGTGTCTGATGGGGGCATCCGGCCTAATCCGCATCCTTTGGTGGATGTGGTGGTTGTGACCCAAGGAGCCGATGCTGCGGATGATTGGATTGTTGAGGAAATTGCGCCCGGCGATATTTGTGTGACCGGAGATATTCCGCTGGCGGATCGGTGTCTGAAAAAGGATGCTCGGGCGATCCGGCATAATGGGGAAATGTTTACCCAATCCAACATCGGGCAGCAGTTGGCTATGCGAGATTTGATGGCTGATTTTCGGTCTGCAAATCCGTTGAATCAGGGTGGCGGAGGGCGGCCTTTTTCTAAATCTGACCGGTCAAGGTTTTTGGACGTGCTTGAACGGGAAGTTCGCAAAAGAGCCCCTTAAATGCGAAGCGTAACGCGTGCGTGATATCTTGTAAGTTATTGAAAATAAAAGGTTGTGTGTTTTTTGTTAGTGCGAACTTAACCATTTCAGCGTTAGGGAAGGGTTAACTTTTATGCAAATTCCCTGCTGAATTTTAGTACTTTTTTGTTCCTGAAATGCGGGTGGCCGGTGGCCGAAACGCTTTAGCCGTTCAGTCAGCTTTGCCTTTGACCAGTCTTTGCAGCAGGCTGATAAACACTTCCCGTTCGTCGGCTGACAATACTGACAGTGTTTTCTTGTTGATCTCGTTTGCAGCCTCTGTCGCGGGTGCCTCTAATGTTCTGGCCCTTTCGGTCATGTAAATCAGTCGGGCGCGTTGATCTTGTGGATGTGGGCGGCGCTCTATCAGCCCATCACGTTCCATTCTTGCGATGGTATTCGCCATAGTAGCCTGTTCTACGGCAAGCCGGTCTGTCAGGGTTCTCTGGGTTAAGCCGTCTTCGCGCCATAGCTCCAGCAACGTCATAAACTGTGCCGGAGCCAGTCCTAGCGGGGCTATCTGCTGACGTAGTTCAATCGCGCATAATCTAGCGGCGTGATTGATCAGGTAGCCAGCAGAATCCATTTTCTCAAAATCCATGCTTGTTTTTATACTTGCATAGCTTGCTATTCAATTCTAAATAAACATAGCACGCTATATAAAGGTTGGAAAAATGAAGACGAAAATTCATGCATTTGCTGGTGTGGTTGGGTTTGTAACGATCCTCGCCTTTTGGACATCAACTGCTTACGCGGAACTGTTTGGGTCTTATGAAACCATTGCCGCGGTCAAAGCTGCTATTCTGAAAGGCATGTTTGTCCTTATCCCAGCGATGGCCATTGCGGGTGGTTCGGGGATGTCTTTAGGAGGAAAACGGGTTGGCGCATTGGCGCAGGCGAAAAAACGCCGAATGCCGATCATTGCTTTCAATGGGCTTTTGATTTTGGTGCCTGCTGCATTCTTCCTTGAATACAAGGCTACTTCGGGTGCGTTCGATACGAGCTTTTTCTTGGTCCAAGGGTTGGAAATGGTCGCAGGGGCGGTCAACCTGACCTTGATGGGGCTGAACATCCGCGATGGCCTGATGATGACCGGGCGGATCCGTAGGAAAAAGCGTAAGAGCCAGTCTTGATTTTTGTTTGAGTATCAACCGCCAAATAGCTGGACCTTTCGGCGATGCGGTTTCAACAGTCGGGGCGTTGTAGAGGCAGCGCATAGGTAAAAACGAACCTATTGTGGCTTTCCGATTGCATTCAAAAGGGTCATAGAGTTTTGCTTGCTAAGAAATGCAAAACTCTACGGCGCTGCGCCTGTTGATCCTAAGGAGACCCGAATTGGAAATCTTGTCTGAAACCCGCATGTTTGGCGGTCGCCAGCTTACCATTGGGCATGAGAGTGCTGAGACAGGCACGACGATGCGTTGTGCCGTGTTCTTACCGCCGCAAGAGGGGCCTTGCCCGGTTGTTA
>JBMYPG010000163.1:0-7499 GCA_049600095.1 Pikeienuella sp.
TGGAGGGCGACCGATGACCGCCCAAGAACAATACTGGCGAGACTTCGCCGCATGGGCCGCCGCACCTTTCACCGCCCCAGCGGCGGCGGAAACACGCGCCATTGACGCCTTCATCGACACCGCCGCCTGCATCATCGCAGGCCAAGCCACCCCAGCCGCGCAATCCGCGGCTACAGTAGCACAAGGCCACCCGGCTCTTACCGCAATGGCGCTCGCCACCGCCGCCCACGCCTTGGACTGGGATGATTACGACGCCCCATCAATCGCTCACCCCAGCGCCGTCCTCGTGCCCACCTTGCTCGCCTTACCCAACATCTCAGGCCGCACCGCCATTGACGCTTTCCTCATCGGCCTCGAAGCGATGGATAGGATGGGAGAGGTCATAAACCCTGCACACTACGAACGCGGCTGGCACGCCACCGCTACGCTCGGCGGCTTCGGCGCGGCAGCGTCGGCGGGCCACGCCCTAAACCTAAACGCCGATCAGATGCTCACCGCCCTGTCACTGGCCGCAGGTGCAGCAGGCGGGCTAAAGGCGCAATTCGGCTTCGGGGCCAAACCGCTCAACGCAGGCCTCGCCGCCAAAACCGGCATCCTCTCCGCCCAAATGGCCCAGGCGGGCCTGACAGCGCGCGGCGAAGCTATCTGGGGCGCTCAGGGTCTGGCGGGTCTCTACGGCCCGCCCGGTGCCCAGAACACCATACCATCCGCCCCACCGGGCGAACCTCTGATGATTGAAAACCACGGCCTAATCGCCAAACCGCACCCCTGCTGTGGCTATATCGCCCGCATCATTGACGAGATGATCACCCTCGCCACCACCCCGGGATTCGACCCACAAAACATCGACCGCATTCAGATCCTCGCCCCACCCCGCAACGCCGCCATCCTCGGGTTCATCACTCCGGCAAACCCTGATGAGGCGCGCTTCTGCCCGCCCTATTGCGTCGCCGCCACCCTGCTAAGGGGTCATCTATCACCAGAGGATTTCACCGAAAAAGCCATCCACCGCCCCGAAATCCTGGCCCTCGCCACCCGCATCAGCTTCGCCTCAACCCAAAAGGCGCAGTCACCACATGACCTGTCCCCCAACGACCCGGACGAAATCGACATCTGGTGGAAAGATGGTGGCCATGAACACCGCAAAGCGCGCATCATGAAAGGCGACCCAGACGCCCCCATGACCCGTGCGGATTTCTTGAACAAACTGGCAGCAGCGGGTGGCAGTGCAGCATTACGCGCAATTCTGCCCAAACTCGCCTCTGCCCCAAACCTGAACGAGCTTTGCGCACTGTTCCTAATGGACGCCCCTAATGCCAAATAACCGCCAAAACTACGAAACTATCGGCACTACAACTCTCATCTTTGTTCCAAAAATATCCAATTCAATCGCCAACAACCAAGCGACCGACCCAACCCACAGCTTGAACACGCTCACGCAAACGGACGACCAATGATGACCCCGCGTACAACAAAAGACCTCTCTCGCCTCCTGCGCCCGCAATCCATCGCCCTGATCGGCGGCGGCTGGGCCGCCAACGCTGTCCGCGCCTCTGACGCCATGGGCTATGCCGGTGAAGTTTGGCCCGTCCACCCGACAAAATCCGAAGTCGCAGGCCGCAAGGCATACGCCAGCCTCGCTGAGCTTCCCGCTGCGCCTGACGCGGCATTTGTTGCAGTGAACCGAGACCTCTCCATCGATGTGATGACCGAACTAAACGCCATGGGCGCGGGCGGCGCGGTCAGCTTTGCCTCTGGCTTCACCGAAACCGGCGACAGCGACAAACAGGCAGCGCTGGTCGGCGCAGCGGGCGATATGCCAATGCTGGGGCCAAACTGCTATGGCGTGATCAACTACCTCGACGGCGCGCTGCTTTGGCCCGACCAACATGGCGGCAAACGAGTAGAAAGCGGCGTCGCCATCGTCAGCCAATCCTCCAACATTGCGATAAACATGAGCATGGCCGGGCGCGGCCTGCCCATCGCTTACCTCGCCTGCGCCGGCAATCAGGCCCAGACCGGACTTGCCGAACTCGGCCACGCCCTCGCAGCAGATGACCGGGTAACGGCGCTTGGTTTCTACATCGAAGGCGTCGGCGATCCCGTGGCGTTTTACGAAATGGTACAGGCCGCCCGCGCCGCCGGTAAACCTGTCGTGGCTATCAAAGCAGGCCGCAGCGCCGCCGCCCAAGCCGCCACCATATCGCACACCGCCTCTCTCGCCGGGTCAGACGCCGCCAGCCAAGCTTTCTTCACCCGCTGCGGTGTGCCATTGCTCGACAGCTTACCGAAATTCCTCGAAACGCTAAAACTCCTCCACGTCGCTGGGCCATTGTCAGGTCGCGGCATTTGCTCTGTCAGTTGTTCAGGCGGCGAAGCCAGCCTCGCTGCCGATGCGGCAGAGGGGTACAACCTCCACTTCCCAGAACTAACGACCGAGGACGCCGCCCGCATCAAAGCCACGCTCAGTGATCTCGTGACAATCTCTAACCCCTTGGATTATCACACCTTCATCTGGGGTGACGAAGCCAAGCTAACCGCCTGCTTCACCGCTGTCATGGCCAGCAATTTCGACCTAACCATGTTCATCCTCGACTTTCCCCGCCCCGACCGCTGCTCTGTCACCGACTGGGACCCTGCCATCGCCGCTATCAAAGCAGCAGCTAATGCCACCGGGCGCAAGGCAGCAATCGTCGCCTCCATGGCCGAAAACCTGACCGAAGAAACGGCCGAACATTTTGCCGCTTCGGGCGTCACACCTCTAATTGGCATCGACGAAGCCATGGCCGCCGCCGAGGCCGCAGCAGCTTGCGCGGAACCTCTCACCACTGCCCTCCCCCCAGCGCAGCCCAGGACACCAGCAGCCGATGCCCCACCGGCACAAATACTGGACGAAGCCGCTGGCAAAGCCATGCTCGCACAAGCTGGCCTTTCCACCCCACAAGGCGCACTCGCCACCACCCCGACCGAGGCCGCACAAATCGCCACCCAAATCGGCGGCAAATTCGCCCTCAAAATGATGGGCGTGGCACACAAGACAGAGGCTGGTGCCGTCGCCCTCAACCTACACCCCGCAGACATCGCGGATGCCGCCGCCAAAATGGGCACAAAAGTAGACAGCGGCCCATGGCTGGTTGAACGTATGGTAGAGGGCGGCGTGGCCGAACTTATCCTCGGCCTGACCCGCGACCCCGCCTATGGAATGACCCTGACGGTCGGCACCGGCGGTGTAACGGCAGAACTGCTAAAAGACACAATAACCCTCCTCCCCCCGGTTAACGAAGCAGAGGCGAAACAAGCTCTCCTCTCCCTCCGCCTCGCCCCCCTCCTCACCGGCTATCGCGGGCGGCCAAAGGCTGACATTGACGCCGCCGCCAAGGCCGTCGCCGCACTCAGCCGCTTTGCTGAAACCCACAGCGACCGGCTAGAGGAACTTGACGTGAACCCCCTGATCGTCACTCAATCCGGCGCATGGGCGGCGGATGCCCTGATTTCCATCCGCCCCGAAACAAAGGACTAAAATGCGGACCATCGGCGCTCTGATATTTCCCGAATTTGAACTGCTGGACCTCTACGGCCCATTAGAGATGTTCGGTATGTTCGCTGATGAATTCCAAATCAGGATCGTGGCAGAAACCACCGGCCCCATCGCATCATCCATGGGGCCACGGACTGCCGTGGATGATCTGTTTGGCCAACAGGATTATGACATTCTCCTCATCCCCGGCGGGCGCGGCACTCACAGGGATGTGGGAAATCAAACCCTTCTAAACTGGCTCACCACCGCCGCCGCCAAGGCAGAAATAACCACCAGCGTTTGCACCGGCTCTGCCCTGCTGGCCCGCGCAGGCATCCTCGATGGACGCGCTGCCACTACCAATAAAAACGCTTTCAACTGGGTCGCCAGCCAAGGTGCCAAAACCAACTGGCAACCAAGCGCCAGATGGGTAGAGGATGGCAACATCTTCACCGCCTCTGGCGTATCCGCCGGTATCGACATGAGCCTCGCCGTCATCGCCCGCCTGCTCGGCCAGCAGGCTGCGGTGCAAGCCGCGCAATGGGCCGAATATGTCGCCAACCCTGACGCAGAAAACGACCCGTTCAGGATCACGCCATCATGACCAAACGGATCGTAAACGCCCTCCTGACCCGCAACGACACCATCCTCATGGCCCGCCGCAGCGCCAGCAAACGCCATTATCCAAATCAGTGGAGCTTTCCCGGTGGGCACGTAGAACCAGGCGAAACAGACGACGCCGCATTAATTCGCGAATTGGACGAGGAATTAGGCATAACACCCTCAAACTACGCCTATATCCAACAAATCGACGACCCGGACCCAACCGTGACCTATCAAATGTTCCATGTCACCGAATGGTCTGGTGAACCCGCTATAACCAACAACGAACACAGCGAAATCGCATGGCTAACACCTGATCAGGCAACCGCTCTACCCGATCTCGCCTTACCCGAATACCGCGCTCTGATCCAACAGATCACCGCCCCACAACACCCTGAAATATCGGAGACGACATCATGACCGAAACAACAGAATCCGGCCCAATCCGCACCCGCCGCGAGGGTGCCATTCTCGAAGTCACCCTTGATCGACCAAAGGCGAATGCCATTGACTTGCAAACCTCCCGCGTCATGGGCGAAACCTTCAAGGCGTTTCGCGATGATGATGAATTACGCGTTGCGATCATAACCGGCGCAGGCGAAAAATTCTTTTGCCCGGGCTGGGATTTGAAAGCAGCCGCAGACGGCGATGAAGTTGACGGCGATTACGGCGTTGGCGGATTTGGTGGCATCCAGGAAATGCGCGGCCTAAACAAACCAATCATCGCAGCGGTCAACGGCATCTGCTGTGGTGGCGGTTTCGAATACGCCCTCTCCGCTGACCTGATCCTATCATCAGATACCGCCAGCTTCGCCCTGCCTGAAATCCGCTCAGGCACCATCGCCGATGCAGCGACTGTCAAGCTCCCGAAACGCATCCCCTATCACGTCGCCATGGACCTCTTGCTGACCGGTCGCTGGATGGACCCGGACGAAGCCAAAACCCTAGGCATCGTTCGCTCAATCCACCCATCAGGCGAGTTGATGGACGCAGCATGGGACCTTGCCCGCCTCCTCGCCTCCGGCCCCCCACTTGTCTACGCGGCGATTAAAGAGGTCGCACGCGAGGCAGAGCGCATGACCTTCCAGGACGCCATGAACATGATCACCAAACGCCAATTCGCCACCATCGACCGCCTATACGACAGCGAAGACCAACTGGAGGGTGCCAAAGCCTTCGCCGAAAAACGCGACCCGGTGTGGAAGGGAAGATAGAAACACCTTAGAATAATCCCGGGCCAAGACACTTCTGCGGCCCGGGGCCGCATTTTCACGCAGAGGCGCGCAGGCAACCTTCACTATAGATAACGGATGTAAACTTTGAATATTGGCGAAAATCTACTGAGATAGAAGATTGCCAGATGGCTTTGGGGCTTAGTCGGGTTTTATACAGCCTTTTTCTACTTATTTACCTGGACAATAATTTATTCCACCCCATCAATACTTATTTTGATTGCGTTGAATTTATTAAACTCTTTGACTGGATCAAATATATATTACTTCGCTGAGGAATCGGACCTGAGTTTCGCTCTTGGATTCCTGTTTTTTATCATTGGCATTCCACTAATTGCATTAAACATACTCTTCCTAGCTTGGTTGTTCATTTGCTTCTACGCACCAGCCTTTGTAAGCATTTATCAGGCATTCGGATTACTGGCACAACGCGCGCATTACATGACTCCAACATCAGCAATCGCGCTTGTTAGGTCAAAACGGATGCACGTCGCAGGCTACGTTTCAAAGATCATTCAACGAATTCGCCAAAAAACATGATCTAGTGCGGAATGAACGCTAACGCTCCAACGCATCTTTGTTCAAAAAATATGCAAACGCGCTAAAAATTCACCCTGCCGAGGGTTATTCCGGCAGGGCAAATGGCACCTAAAGCGCCATTATCTCAACAGCAGGCATCACCGTCGCAAACTCTCCATGCAAGTTGGCCAAAGTGACGGAGTGTATCTGCTCCGCACTATGCGCCACCCCATCCGGCCCCGTCGCGCCATAGGCCCATACAGCGTCAGAGGCATAATAGGTATCAAACCCCAAATTGCCCGCCGCCCGCGCTGTGGATTCGGCACAATGGTTTGCCGTCGCGCCGCAAATCACCAACCGCTCCACCCCAGCGGCCCGCAAATCGGCCTCCAGTGACGTCGCCGTAAAGGCGCTGGCAACATGCTTGATCACAATCTCCTCGCCATCCACCGGCGCAGCAAAGGGCTGAACCACCGCCCCCGGGGCATCCACATGGAACGGGTCCGCCTCATCCAGCCCGTGATGATGGATATGAACCACCTTATCGCCGCGCTGGCGGAACTCAGCCAGCAATCCTGCAATATTATCATAGGCTTCGGGGCAAGACCGTTCTGCCCCCTCTGCATCGTCATGAACAAATGCCATCTGCACGTCTATGACCAAAAGCGCTGTTTTCATCGCTCAACTACCTTCATTTATCTGCTTTGGCTGCCGCACGGTCAGCCAAAATTTTCTCTACTCGTTTGCCATAGATGCGAATGTTAATATCGTCCGCAATCACCCGGCCCTCCATTTCATCATAGGTCATGATCGCGGTGATACGCGGATCTTCACCCATAACCTCCGTCACGCCATGCAGCGAATATCCCCCGCGAAACAGGGTAAACGCCCCGGCCCCGCGCTCAAACATCTGCGCACCAGACATATCCCCGTCCAACAGCCGATCAACCGCCTCACGGTCTTCACTATCGTCGGTGCGAGAGTTCGGCAGGAACGCAAACTCACCACCGCTCTGCGCCGCTTTTAACAACAGCGTCACGGTGCATTCGGTCGTATCATAATGCCAAGCATGCCAACTGCCCGGATATAATGCGACGACATTCAACGCCTGAAACTCATCGGCACAACGATGCAATACAGGTTTACGCTGCACCCGTCGCACAAACTCCGTTAGCAGGTCAGATTGATACAGCCGCTTGATCAGCGTTTCTCCGCCAATCTGGTCATCGGCCAATTGCGTGGCAACATGCATAAACTCCCGCCGCCGAGGGTCATCAGCAGGCAAAGACGGATCAATCGCACCTTGATAGATATTGCGCTTGATCGTCAGAACCTCAGCCCCCGGCAACATGCCGCTCGCCTCATCCTCTAACGCCGCGAGCGCATCGGCACGGATAAACCCATCCAGATTGCACCAACCATGCTCATCCATATGCGCCTGACAGTCGGCCAGAAATGCAGCGCCTGCACCATTATCCAAGTCGGCAATCGGATACCGGCCCAGATCAACAAGATTAAGCGCCATATCAGAATGTTCATTCAGCAAACCGCCGTCCATGCCACCTCTCCCTATGTTTCAACTCTCCTCACACCACTCTTTCAGTGGATAAATGGAAAGAGAAATGAAA
>JBMYPG010000164.1:0-7476 GCA_049600095.1 Pikeienuella sp.
GGAAAATATTGCGCAGGTTTGACAGCATCGATTCCCGTTTTTCCGGTGGGAAAAAGAAACCAGCACCATCCAACTCCTCAACCAAGTGGTCATTCAACCGGGCAACGTCTTCACTCAACGCCAACTCAGTCTTGCCGGTATAATAGGTCTCCTCCGGCGTCTCATCTATCCGGCGCTTTAGCTCATAACTCATCAACAACACACATTGCGCGAGGTTGAGAGAGCTAAAGTCAGGGTTAACCGGCACTGTGACAATTGCGTTGGCATTCACCACTTCGTCGGTTTCCAACCCGGTCCGCTCCCGGCCAAACAAAAACCCAACCTTTTGACCCTGCGCCATCATCGCAACCGCAGCTTTGGCCGCGCCAGCAGGTGTCATCACCGTTTTGCTCATGTCACGAGGGCGCGCCGTCGTGGCAAAAACGTAATGCAGGTCAGCAGTGGCGGCCCGTGCATCTTCATGCACTTGCGCTTCATCAAGCAAGCTACCGGCGCCTGAGGCCAAAGCAACCGCCCGCTCATTCGGCCAACCATCACGGGGGGCCACAACCCGCATATGGCGCAGGCCGAAATTCCACATGCCCCGCGCGGCGGCACCAATGTTTTCGCCCATCTGGGGTTCAACCAAAATCATTGCTGGGCCCGTCGCCAGGTTGTGAGCCAGATCAATCGCCATCAGGGTTCTCCGCTAATCTTGCCCGGCTATTACCGTGCACTCACGCCAATCGCAATCAGGCTTTGATGCACCAAAGGCTGGTCTCAATCGCATCACGCGGCATTGGCAAACGTGACAGCACCCCAGTCTCGGCTGCTTTCATTCTAGTCACCGCATAATGGCTCGAAAACAGAGGTTGCAACCCACCAGCCAGTAACCACCCACCAAGGCCATTCTGCTCTGCATACCCTCGCCACTCCCAACGTGCTGGGTACGGGTCTGGCAACAGAATATCGTGGATATGAACCAGCACCCCCGGCTGCAAAATCGGCAGGATACGGTTAAAGATGATGTCCACATCACAACCCGGCACCAACAGATGGCTGGAATCGAAAAATGCGACGTCCCCAGCCTCCAGCGTTTGAAACAACGGCAAATGAGTTTCATCCAAAACACCACGCAGCCAGTTAACCGGCAGATCGCCAAATTTCGCGCGTGGTTCCGGGTCGATACAGGTGATCTGAGTCTCCGCCCCCGCTGCCGCCGCCATAAACCGCGTGGAATGGCCTGATCCGACCTCAACAATGCGGGCCGGTTTACGTCGCGCAACAATGGCAAACGCTGCCGCACCATCGGCACGCGGGAACCAATCCTGCTGCCAGCGTGGCGCTGGCGCGGGGCCTTTCAGGCTTTCCAACTGCTCTGCGCAGGCCTCAATATCGGCTAATACTGCACGAAACGTAGGTTCCGACGCCTTAAACCGCATTTCATGCATTGGGTATGGCCCCGGACTTTCAACCGTTTCGGCATACCGATAGGGAATGAAAAAGCCCTGCTTTTTCAGGTTCAGCACGGTTTGCAACCCCATGCGCAATCGCCGCAATTTCACACCCATGCCTACCTCTTGTCATATTGTATCCACTCGCATACAATATGCATAATTGCAGGGCGAGCTTTGGTCTCAATATACCTTCAATCCCACCGAAACCACCATTCAAGGGGCACTGACATGGCTAAAATTAAAGTTGATAATCCCGTCGTTGAACTCGATGGCGATGAGATGACCCGGATCATCTGGGATTTCATCAAACAGAAATTGATCCTGCCCTACCTCGACATCGACCTGAAATACTACGATCTGGGCATCGAAGCGCGTGATGAGACTGACGATCAGATCACTGTCGACGCCGCAAATGCGATCAAACAATACGGCGTTGGCGTAAAATGCGCGACCATCACACCAGATGAGCAACGCGTCGAAGAATTTGACCTAAAACGTATGTATCGCAGCCCGAACGGCACAATCCGCAATATCCTCGGCGGCGTGATCTTCCGCGAACCAATCATCTGCTCCAACGTTCCACGGCTTGTTCCCGGCTGGAACCAACCAATCGTTGTTGGCCGCCATGCCTTTGGTGACCAATACAAGGCGACTGACTTCATGTTCCCGGGCAAGGGTAAGCTGACGATCAAATTCGTTGGCGAAGATGGCAAGGAAATAGAACATGAACTGTTCGACGCACCATCACCCGGCGTGGCAATGGGCATGTATAACCTCGACCAGTCGATCATCGATTTTGCCCGCGCATCCATGAACTACGGCCTCAACCGTGGCTGGCCGGTGTATCTGTCGACCAAAAACACCATCTTGAAGGCCTATGATGGTCGCTTCAAAGACTTGTTTCAGAAAATCTACGAAGAAGAGTTCGAAGATCGTTTCAAAGCTGCGGGCATCATTTATGAACACCGCTTAATTGACGACATGGTGGCCTGCGCGATGAAATGGTCAGGCGGTTACGTCTGGGCCTGTAAAAACTATGATGGCGACGTTCAGTCTGACACCGTTGCACAGGGCTTCGGCTCACTCGGTCTAATGACCTCACAGCTCATGACCCCAGATGGCGCAACGGTAGAGGCAGAAGCCGCCCACGGCACCGTCACCCGCCATTATCGTCAACATCAGGCAGGCAAGGAAACCTCAACCAACTCCATCGCCTCAATCTTTGCATGGACCGGCGGCCTGAAACACCGCGCCAAACTGGACGGCAGCGCATCACTGGCGACCTTCGCAGCCACATTGGAAAAAACCTGCGTCACAACCGTCGAAGGTGGCCAGATGACCAAAGACCTCGCTCTGCTCGTCGGCCCAGATCAGGGCTGGTTAACAACAACCGGCTTTTTGGACGCGGTTGATGCGAATTTGCAGAAGGCGATGAGCTAAAGGCAATCGCCATTAGATTCTATCAGAATGAATTTGGGCGGTGCATTTGTATCGCCCTTTTTTGTTGCACATAAGACAAACAAAGCAGAACATTGTTAGCGGAGGGTTAACAATGAAACACTGCCAAAGCTGCGACATGCCACAAAACAAAGACCCAGGCACGGGCGGGACAGAGGCCGACGGCACCAAGTCTTCTATCTACTGTTCATATTGCTATCAGGATGGCGTGTTTACGTGGCAAGGCGACGACGTAAAAGCCTATCAAAAATACGTCGTGAACCAGATGGTAAAGGACGGCTGGATGCGCCCTATCGCGTGGTTATTCACCCGCCGTATTCCAAAGCTCAGCCGGTGGTCGGCGTAAACGCCTCTACCAGAACATTATTACCCCGAACCGTAACAAAACTACTGGCTGGCACTTCCTCCCAGCCTTCCTGTTTACGATCCAACGGCTCAGAGACCACCGCCCTGCCCCCGGTATAAGCACGATGATACAGGCTCGGCGCATGTTCATCAGATGCATAGCGTGCGCAATACAACGCTTCTCCATCAGTCATCGCCACAGTCATACGCATATGCGGTGTAATTCCTGTTTCGCGGCTCATCCGTTCAAGTTTACCAGTCGCCCGCTCCAGCGCCCCTTTCGGATCATCGGCCAAACCATCACCCATTGCGATCAGAAAAATTGCTTCGCTATCAGTCGCCCCAAAACGATGGCGATAACACTCTTCGCTGATCATCATATCCACATCACGGCGAAAACCGGTGTAACCACCAACCTGCCCATTGTGCATAAAACTCCACCGCCCAACAGTGAACGGATGGCAATTGGCTCGGCTCGTCGCGGTACCCGTGGCAGCACGCACATGTGCCAGAAACAAACGCGACCTCACCTGATGCGAAAGGCTCCGCAAGTTCCCATCCGACCATGCGGGCAAAACATCATGATAAGTACCGGGTTCCTCGCGTTCTCCGTACCAAGCGATACCAAACCCATCACCATTGGTCTCGGTCTTTGCTTCTGCTGCATGCAGCGACTGATCAATCAAAGACTGACCCGGGGCCGTCACAATGTCCTCTAGGTAAATTGGCTCACCCAAATACGCAGCCCATCTGCACATGCATCAATCCTCGCTCAACTGCCGCGATTATGGGTGCGGTTGTATAATTTCGCTATGATTTTGCTGGCGGTTTTCTCAAATGTGAACGGAAGGATCGCATGGATCAACGCCGCTCCTGCAGCAGCAAACAGCAATCCACTGAATTTCAAAGCAAACAGAAAATGTTCGCCAAAGCTTTCATCGACTGAGGCTGGGTGGGCGGTGAAAAGGTTGGTTAAGCGGTTCATGGCAATCTCCTTTGTTGCAATGAACTTACCTAACGGCCTGCGGGAAGTGCTCCCAAAGTTTAGGATTATTTCTCTGTACGCGTGATAATTTCCCAATATAGTGACTGAATGGAAAACACTGACGCGCTGGATGCAAAAATCCTTAAAGAACTGCAACGCGATTGCTCAATGGCGTTGGAGGAACTGGGCGACCGAATAGGCCTCAGCCGCAATGCTGTCTGGCGTAGGGTCAAGATGTTGGAAGAGCGCGGCATAATCCGCGCCCGCGTTGCCCTATTGGATCCGGCAAAGGTGGATTGCGGGCTGATGGTCTACATCGCAGTACGAACAGACGCCCACGACCCGGACTGGCTCACCAAATTCGCCAGCGCCACCCGCGACATGCCAGAAATCACCGGTGTTTATCGCATGACCGGCGATCTCGACTATCTCATCCGCGCCCGCATCAGCGACATCGCCGCCTATGACGCCTTATACCAACGCCTGATCCGCAAAGTGCCAATGTCAGACGTTTCAGCCAGCTTTGTGATGGAGGAGATTAAGGATACGACAGAACTGCCGGTTTAACGTTGGTGCCCCGGCCAGTAGTGTTCAATTCTCCAAAGTTTACCGTCCGTAACTTTACGGACCAGCCGAATAACTTCCTCATAGTCGTTTTGGTCGAAATTTGACCAACCATGATACTTTTTGGAACGCCAGATTTTCGTATGACCGCCAACCTTTTTATTCGCCAACTCTGACAGCAATAGTCGATCAATTGGAGGATGCAGGTTATCCCAAAATTCCTTTGCCTCCGGTCCTATATTGCTTACCCCAAGGAACAGAACTTTCATGTAGCAGTTAACCAACTTTGCTGCGATTCCATACGAAAACGTAAATGGATCGGACACAAGTTTGTTTTCAGAAACGCAATTACGAACACTAACACAGGTTTGTTGGTGCCAGGTATCGAAATTCTGCCTAGTGGGAATATTGCTCCAATCAGCGCAAGCCGCTTGCAATCCTGATTTTTCGATTATCTCGAAACCAATTTGAACTTTAAAACGGCATTTTGGTGAGGAACTCGCTGCCCTCGAAGCAGCCCAAGCAGCAAGATTATGCTTGTGTTTATCGAGCGAATAGTCGCCGTAGCTGCTCAAACGCCCTCAACCACAATCAACTCGCGTTCTGACGACTGTTTGGCAAAAGCGACGGCCTCCTGATAGCGTGGGCTATCATAGCAGGCGCAAGCATCCTCAAACGTTGGGAAAACCGCGACCACGTTACGGGCGCGTTCTTTGCCCTCTAACTGGCGATATCGACCGGCACGGGCCAGGAATTCCCCGCCATGGGCAGTGATCGCTTCGGTCGCAATCACCGCATATTTGCCATAGGTTTCTTCGTCCGTCACATCGACGTGGCCAATCCAATAAGCTGGCATGTCAGCCTCCAATTATCGCTTCAACCGCCGCAATGGCTTCGGGGGCTTTTGATGCATCCGGTCCGCCAGCCTGCGCCATATCAGGTCGACCGCCGCCGCCCTTGCCACCCAATGCAACTGCAGCTGCCTGAACCATAGACACAGCAGACACACGATCAAGCAAATCCTCAGTAACGCCAGCGGCCACAGCTGCCTTGCCACCGGCATCCGCGATCAACAGCACAGCACCAGAGCCGAGCGATTTTTTGTGCTCATCAATCAACCCGCGCAAATCCTTGGGTGAAACACCGGTCAAAGCTTGCGCAATCAACTTCACACCGCTGATCTCTTTGACTTCAACACCGCCAGACCCGCTGCCACCAAGCGCAACTTGCTTGCGCAGATCCGCGATTTCAGCCTGCAACGCTTTGCGCTCATCCAACAAAGCCTGCGCCCGCGCTGCAGCCTCATCCGGGCGTGTTTTCAACACGTTGGCAACTTCGGTTAATGCCTGATCTTGCGCATTCAAATGCGCCAAGGCCGGCGCGCCAGTCAGCGCTTCAATCCGGCGCACACCGGCTGACGAGGCACTTTCGCCCGTAATCACCAGTAGGCCAATATCACCAGTAGCCGCAACATGCGTACCGCCGCACAGCTCCATTGAATAGGCTTTGCCATCGCGCGTGCCCATGGAAACAACACGAACTTCGTCGCCATATTTCTCACCGAACAAAGCCTGCGCACCCTGCTCACGGGCCTCATCAGGCGTCATCAACCGGGTTGTGACCGGGCTGTTCTGGCGAATGTATTCATTCACCTCTGCCTCAACTTCTTTGATCTCAGTCGCACTCATACCCTTTGAGTGAGAGAAATCGAACCGTAACCGCGTTTCATCATTCAGCGATCCACGCTGAGCAACATGATCACCCAAATGACCACGCAGCGCCTCATGCAGCAAATGAGTTGCTGAATGGTTCGCGCGAATGCCCGAGCGGCGGCTATGGCTGACAATCAGCTCTGCCCCCACGCCCGGCTTCAACACGCCTTCGGTCACGTCAACCTGATGGGCAAAAACGCCCTGCATTTTCTTAACGTCAGTCACGCGGGCAACGGCACCCTCAGCCCGGATCTCTCCGTGGTCGCCAACCTGACCGCCGCTTTCCGCATAGAATGGCGTCTGGTTCAGAACGACCCAGCCAGAGGCACCAGCAGCGATTTCCGCTACCTCAGCCCCATCGGCGACCAGAGATACAACCTGCCCCTCAGCCGTTTCCGTCTCATAGCCGAGGAATTCTGTCGCGCCATGCTTATCAGCAACGTCAAACCAAACCGCTGCATCAGCAGATTCGCCAGAACCCGACCAAGCCGCCCGCGCCTTGGCCTTCTGCTCTGCCATAGCTGCATCAAAGCCCTCTGTATCAACAGTCCGGCCCTTTTCGCGCAACGCATCCTGCGTCAGATCAAGCGGGAAACCATAGGTGTCATAGAGTTTAAATGCCGTATCGCCTGGCAATTCGGCACCATCTGGCAGGCCATCAAGCGCGTCATCCAACAAGCCAAGACCACGATCGAGCGTTTTGCGGAACCGGTTTTCCTCCAGTTCCAGCGTTTCTTCGATCAGCGACTGCGCCCGACCAAGCTCAGGAAAGGCAATGCCCATCTGTTTGACCAAGGCCGGCACCAACCGGTGCATCATCGGCGCATCAACACCCAGCAAATGCGCATGGCGCATCGCGCGACGCATGATCCGGCGCAGCACATAGCCACGACCATCGCTTGACGGCAGTACGCCATCAGCTATCAAAAAGCTGGTGGAGCGGAGATGGTCAGCAATCACCCGGTGGTGCACATTC
>JBMYPG010000165.1:0-7464 GCA_049600095.1 Pikeienuella sp.
AACCGCAACCAATTAGTTCACAGCTCCACGGACCGATAGCTCAGCTGGATAGAGTACTTGACTACGAATCAAGGGGTCGGGGGTTCGAATCCTCCTCGGTCCGCCACTAAAACCTTATAAGTTTCTGACTTTAAATGTGTTTTTTATTACAGTCGGCAATCAACCCACATTGATACCCACAACAGGTCGTTTAATGGGATACTCAGTTTCAGTACTCTAAAAGGTATGAGAATGCGCCGTGTAAACATTGCCACAGGACGCTGAGTATATAATCAAAAAAGGCCCTGCAATAGGTCATACTAGTCCAGAACCATGTACCAGGGACCCCAGATCATGGACCGTGCGCCTAGGTCCTCGGGCCTTTAGTCATAGAGTGGTAGATCCATTTGGGGTGAGTTTTGTTTGGTAACGCCGTCTCTACTCACGCACCAACTTCAAGCTAAACCGCGCCGCCGCTCTTACTGAGTGGCGTCAATTAGGTTTTGGCTGCGCTAGCAATCTGATGCGAGTTCTCATTAGTCTGACAGCATCCGCTACGGCGTTCGCATCGGTGAGGCGATTATCATGTTTGAGAAGAAGTGAGCGACAGCGCCTAGAAATCGATGTGCGTGGTTCCCCGCAGGGACGACGCCCTTAGTGATAACCTACGTTCAATCTCATTCAATTACGCCACCGCAGACGCAGCTAGCAACGATCTTGAATAATCGTGCTTGGCTGTGCCGTGGCGCAGATCGTCGGTCTCCATCATCTCGACGATCTCGCCGTCTTTCATAACTGCAAGCCGATCGCACATGTGCCCGATCACGGGCAAATCATGCGAAACCATCAGGTAGGTCAGTTTGTGCTCGTTGCGCAGATCAGTTAGCAGGTTCAGGATTTCAGCCTGAACGGACACATCCAGCGCTGAAGTTGGTTCATCCAATAGTAAAATGGCCGGCTCGCCTGCCAGTGCGCGCGCGACGGCCACGCGCTGTCGTTGGCCACCCGATATCTGATGCGGATAACGGAAACGGAACTTGCCTGCCAGACCAACGTCGTCCAACAACCTGACGACCCGCGTGTTGATATCTTTGAAGCCATTAAGGTGGAGCGTTTCGCTGAGGACTTGGTCTACCGTATGACGTGGGTGAAGCGAGGCGTAGGGGTCCTGAAACACCATCTGCACGGTCTTATAAAATGCGCGATCCCGCGTTGCGCGCTGTATTCGCTTGCCTTCCACGGTGATCTCACCCGACCACATAGGGGCCAGTCCAGTGATTGCCCGAAGGATCGTGGACTTTCCCGATCCGCTTTCGCCAACCAGACCAAAGCTCTCCCCAATGCCCACGTCAAAGCTTGCTGATTTCACCGCGTCCACGCGGTCCCTATCTGTACCGAACCAAACGTTCAGTTCCTTGATGGTAAGTGCTGTCATCAGCTTCCCCCGACACTTTCACCGTCGGCCCACCCGTCATCGCGCTTCAGAACCTCTAGGTGCTTCTTTGGTTGGTCCAGACGGGGCAGTGAGTTCAACAGCCCCTGAGTGTATGGATGCTTTGCTTGGTGCAGTTTGTCTGCGTCGCAGACCTCGACAATGCGACCCGCATACATGATCAGAACGCGGTCGCAGAACTCGGACACCAAATTTAAATCATGGCTAATAAAGATCAGACCCATGCCGCGCTCTTTCACCAGCCCGTCCATGATGTCCAGAACCTGCCGTTGTACAGATACATCCAACGCCGAGGTTGGTTCATCTGCAATCAAGATCTGTGGATCCGGGATGAGCATCATCGCAATCATAATTCTCTGCCCCATGCCACCTGACATTTCGTGTGGGTAAGCGCGCATGACGCGTTCGGGGTCGCGGATGGACACGGCTTCCAACATGGCGATGGCTTTGGCGCGGGCCTGTGCCTTCGACGTGTTGTTGTGCAATAAAAACGATTCCATGATCTGATCGCCGATTGTCATCACCGGGTTCAGCGAAAACTTTGGATCCTGCATTACCATGGAAATCTTCTGCCCACGTACTTTGCGCATCTCGGGCTCAGATAGTTCCAACAGATTGCGGCCTTCAAGTCGGATCGCGTCGGACTCGACTATTCCGGGTTTGCGGATCAAGCGCAGGATGGCGCGACCTGTCATCGACTTGCCAGAACCGCTTTCTCCGACGATGCCCAACCGTTCACGCTCTAACGCAAAGGACACGCCCCGTACCGCATTAAAAATGCCTTGACGGGTGGGAAACCGTACCCAAAGGTTTTCGACTTCAAGCAAGCTCATTGGCTTCCATCCTTCGGGTCCAGCACGTCACGCAGCCCATCTCCCAGCAGGTTGAAGGCCAAGGAGACGGTGAAAATGGCAAGTCCCGGCACAGTAGCAACCCACCAGTGATCAAGGATAAAGCGGCGACCTTCCGAGATCATCGCACCCCATTCTGGGCTTGGAGGCTGCGCGCCAAGGCCAAGAAACCCCAGACCTGCGGCAGCCAGAATGATCCCAGCCATGTCCAGCGTGACCCGTACAATCAGGGACGAGATGCAGAGAGGCCAGATGTGTTTGGTGATAATCCGCAAGGCTCCTGCGCCTTGAAGACGAATGGCGCTGATATAATCCGCAGATCGGATCGTCAGTGTTTCCGCCCGTGCAATCCTTGCGTATGGGGGCCATGCCGTCAGCGAAATGGCCAACACCGCGTTCTCGATCCCGGCCCCAAGTGCGGCGACGAAAGCCAATGCCAGCACAAGGCGCGGGAAGGCCAGAAAGATATCGGTTATGCGCATCAAGATCGTGTCGGTCCAACCGCCGACATACCCAGCAACGGTACCAACCAGCAGCCCGGCCACAGGGGCGATCAGCGCGACAAGAGCTACGATGTAAAGCGTGATTCGGGATCCATAGATCAGACGGCTCAGGATATCGCGACCCAGACTGTCCGTTCCCAGAATGTGACCCTCTGTTCCCAGCGGCTGCAGTCGATTGCTGAGGCTTTGCTCAAACGGATCATGCGGAGACAGAACTGGGGCCAGTAAAGCCACCAGTAAAAGTGCAAGCAAAATGCCCAGCCCAAACATGGCCATCGAGTTCGCTCGAAGTGTCAGCCACCCCTGATACAAATTGGCCAGCCGCGCATGACGTCTGGACGTCGGCGCGTCGGTCGTAAGCCATTCGCGCCAGCTTGAATGTTGGGACGTCATGTCGCTCATTTTGACCTCGGATCAAATGCGCGGTACAGAAGGTCGGACAGGATATTTAGGCAGATGAAGATCAGTCCAACAACCACTGTCCCTCCCAAAACGGCGTTCATATCGGCACTTAAAAGCGCTGTGGTAATGTAGCTACCGATGCCGGGCCAAGAGAAGATGATCTCGGTCAGAACGGACCCTTCCAAAAGGTTGGCATAGCTCAATGCAATCACTGTAATCAGCTGCACGCGGATGTTCTTGAAGGCGTGGCGCCAAATCACGGCACGTTCAGACAGGCCCTTGATCCGCGCTGTGGTGACGTATTCTGCCGATAGCTGTTCCAGCATGAAGGATCGGGTCATCCGGCTAATGTACGCCAACGAGTAATATCCAAGCAGCGAAGCGGGAAGCACGATATGCGAGAAGGCGTTTCGGAAAACTGACCAATCGCCCGCAATCGCGCTGTCCAGCAAGATCATCCCGGTGCGCGTTGGCACGATGTCTTGATAGAAGATGCCCAACCGACCGGGTCCGCCGACCCATCCAAGTACGCCATAAAAGACCAACAGCCCCATCAGGCCCAGCCAGAAGATCGGCATCGAGTACCCAACCAGCGCAACAACGCGCGCGATCTGATCAATCCACGATCCGCGATTGACGGCAGCAATGACGCCCAGCGGTACACCAAGTACGATGCCAACGAAGACACCTAGGGTCGCAAGCTCCATCGTTGCCGGGAACACGCGCGCAATATCCTCGGAAACGGGACGGGCATTCAACAGCGACATTCCAAAGTCACCCCGCACAACGTCCCATAAATAATAAAAAAATTGAAAAATCAGTGGCTTATCTAATCTCAACTGTTCATAGACTGCGTCATAAGTCGATTGTGAGGCGCGTTCGCCAACAATGGCCAGTACCGGATCAATCGGCATGACACGCCCAATGACAAATGTCACAAACAATAGCCCAAGCATCGTCACTGCGACCGACCCGAGCGTCAGGAGAGTTCCCTTTATCCAAGGGAAGAGAGGCGCGCGGCGGCGCCTCTCTTTATTGGCGTCACTAACTACCATTTATTTGGTGATCGGCCAGTAAGAAACTGCAGTGGTCGCACCACCCAGATTCACGTTCTGAACATTGTCGCGCATTGCAGCCTGTTCGATCTTCTGGAACATGACGGCGAAGGGCGACGTGTCGCGGAACTCGGCCTGAATGTCGCCGTACATCTGCTGACGTACATCACGATCATTCTCGACCACAGCAGCGGCAGTTTTGGCGGTCAGACCACCAGTGTCCCAACTGTTACGCCATGCCAGAAGTCCGGTGGCGTTCGCTGCGTCAGAGTTGTCAGGGTTATAGGCAAACGTGCCTGCATTGGTGTGCGGGTCAGGATAGTCCGGGCCCCACGCACCAATATAGACGTCCAAATTACGCGAACGATACTCGCCCAGGATTTGTTTCGCCGTTCCGACGGTGATGTTCAGCTTGATTCCAACTTGCGCCAATGCGTTCTGGAAGGTCTGAGCGATCTCGATCCGCTCTTGCGCCTCGCGTACGCCTGCGGTCAGTTCCAGACCTTCAGGTACACCAGCTTCGGCAAGAAGTGCCTTTGCCTTTTCGACATTCAAGCTGAATGGGTTCTCATCCACAGCGCCCAAAAAGGTACGTGGAAGGAAGTTCTGGTGAATGGTGTATTGACCGTTAAGGAAGCTATTCTGCATTCCTTCATAGTCTACCAGATACTTCATGGCCTGACGTACTTGTGGCTTGGACAGTTCTGGATGCTTCTGGCTGAATGCAAGATACATCAAACGACCACGCAGTTCGTCATGGATCATGACGCCTTCGGCATCGCGCGCACCTGCTACGTCTTCGGGATTCAAGTTACGAGCTATGTCGATGTCACCACGTTCAAGCAGTAGACGCTGAGAGGCGCTTTCCTGCACGTGGCGAACGATCACACGTTCCATCGCCGGAGCCCCCAGATAGAAGTCAGGGTTCGATTGCAGCGTCACGCTTTCATTCGGCTTCCAGCTTACCAGTTTGTAGGCACCAGAACCGGCCGAATTTGTCTTCAGCCATGTATTGCCCATGTCGCCATCAACTTCGTTGGCCATCACAGTTTTCATATCGACGATGCCGCCGATGGTGGATGTCAGACAGTTCAGTACAAATGACGTCGCATAAGGCTTGTCGGTTCTGATCTTGATCGTATTGCCATCCGCAACGATGGTGTCACCAACATTGTCAGCCGTGAATCCAAACTGGGTCAGGATGAATGATGGTGTCTTGTTCAGGATGACGGCGCGGCGCAGCGAGAACTCGACATCTGCAGCAGTCACCGGATTGCCGGAATGGAACTTCAGGCCATCGCGGATCGTGAAAGTGATCGTCGTGCCATCGTCTGACACTGCCCAGCTTTCTGCGATTTCGGGTTGATAGCCCGCATCTAGATTAGCCGGGTCAAAGTTAACCAGCTTTTGATAGATGTTGCGGCTGACGTCTGAACCGGCGAACTCGAAGCTTTCCGCCGGGTCTAGCGTAGTGATGTCGTCAATCCGGTTCGCGATCACCAACATATTGGCGGGTGTTTCAGCAAAAGCAGCTGGTGCCGCTGTCACAGCCACAGCAAGCCCAATGGCCGCACCGGAAATAAATCGTGTTAGGGATTTCATTGAATTACCTCTCTGTTAACGTTGGATCTGGTCCGTTCTGCAATCATGACCCCCAGGTCTTTTCCAGCACACGGAACCAGTTTTCGTGGCACAGTTTTTTGATGAGTTCGTCACCAAACCCGTGCTCATTCATTGCCTGTATAAGTTTTGGAAGGGCCGACACTTCGGTCAACTCCTTTGGTACGACTGCTCCGTCGTAGTCAGAGCCAAGTCCGACTCTGTCTTCTCCTAAGATACCAATCAGATGATCCAGATGTCTGAGCATCTGCGAGATCGGAACATCTGCTAGCATCTTGCCGTCTTCTCGCAAAAAGGCCACAGCAAAGTTCAGTCCAACCATTCCGTCACTTTCCGCAATAGCGCGCAACTGGTAGTCGGTCAGGTTGCGGGAATGGGGCGTGATCGCGTGTGCATTTGAGTGTGTCGCGACCAAAGGGGCCTCGGAATGACGCGCTACGTCCCAGAACCCGGCTTCGTTCAGGTGGGAAAGATCCACCATGATCTTCAGCATGTTGCACCGTTTGATTAGCGCAATTCCGTGGTCGCTTAGTCCATCGCCAGTATCCGGGGATGACGGGAACCGAAACGGGACACCATGCCCATAGATGGTTGGGCGGCTCCAGACAGGGCCAATGGATCGTAGGCCTGCTGCATGAAGAACGTCAAGCATATGCAAGTCGGCATCAATCGCTTCAGCGCCTTCCATGTGCATGATGGCCGCCATCTTTCCTGCGGCAAAGACAGCGCGCATTTCTGCAACGCTCCGACAGATCTTCAACGCACCCATACGCTCAAGCTCAAGCAGAATGGCGATCTGAGAAGCGACAACTGACAAGGCGTCGCTGCAATCAATTGCCTCGGGCAGCTCCAGATCGTAGGTGTCTTTGGTCATTTCTTGGAATTTGTGATCCAGATCCGTGGGGGACGGCACGAAGACCGCAAAGAACCCGCCGCCAAACCCTCCAACCTTCGTTTTAGGTAGATCGATAGCGCCGCTTCGCCCGTCAACAAACGAAGCTGCCTGCCCCATTCCGCCGTCGCGATAGAGTTTCAAAAGGACATCATTGTGGCCATCAAAGACCAATTGCGCAGCGGCAGACACAACTATTTCTCCAAAGTTGAAGTAACTGTAGCAAAGAAAATCGTATTATTTCGCCAACTTGGAAGACGATGCTAGCATACACCTATTCTTTGTCAATCTGCGTTCAAAACTGACCCAGCGGGATCATTTAAAAATAGCCTACCTGGGGGCTTTGCTTTTTCTGGTGTTGTCAGACAAACTTGACGTCCCATTGGTTGGTACCTAACTTTTATGAATGACAACAGAAAACCCCTTTTAAATATTTCAAGACTTCACCTGACATCATCCGATTGGCG
Organism: Pikeienuella sp.; assembly: GCA_049600095.1. Taxonomy (GTDB): domain Bacteria; phylum Pseudomonadota; class Alphaproteobacteria; order Rhodobacterales; family Rhodobacteraceae; genus Pikeienuella. The sequence continues at coordinate 7,223 of JBMYPG010000165.1, forward strand.
GTTATGTATTACGTGCGTTACCCGCTGAGTTTCCGCCAAGTTGAAGATATCTTGTATGAACGTGGCATTGATATTTGCCACGAAACAGTTCGGTTTTTGGTTGAACGTTTTGGGTAAAAGTTCGCGGGAGAAATCCGTAAGAATAGCGCAGGGCACCACTCGAACTGGCAATGGCATCTGGATGAAGTCTTTGTGAAGATAAACGGGGAAAGGCATTACCTATGGCGCGCAGTCGATCATGA
>JBMYPG010000166.1:0-7453 GCA_049600095.1 Pikeienuella sp.
CAGAAAACTCCCCCATCAGGCTCTGTATCAAAGGCCGGCCCAGATGGAACCGCAGCAGTCGCCAGTTTTTGCGCGCTAGCGGAAGGAATTTGTGCCCATACTGCAAGCTATCCAACATTATGTCGTGAAATCCATCCTCCGAAACGGCTATGTTCACCCGGCCATCCAATCGTTGTCGATAAGCAGTCGCCCCCCAAACGACCAGCTTTCGCATCTGGATCGGTAGAGGAGACGTGCGCGCAACGGAACCTCTGATTAACAATGACGGGTGCTTGATTTTGAGGAGCTTTGCCAACCGGCTCGTCCACGCACCAGACGCGAGAACCACGGCGTCACATTTCAGGAACCCGATCTCCGTTTCCACTCCCGAGACCACGCCGTTCGTCGTTTCAATTTCGTTAGCAGCGCAATACTCGTAGATTTTCGCGCTATGTCTTTTTGCGCCCCGCGCCAATGCAGGTGCCGCTTTTTCCGGCTCCGCACATCCATCTAGCGGGTTGAACAGGGCACCGATGCACTTGTCGCTCCGAAAATGCGGAAGCGTTTCATGTATCTCTGCCTTCGTGAGTATTTTTGAAGGAATACCAAATTCCTTCGCAGTCGGGATCAGCCCTTCCAAACGATTAAGATGTCTCTGATCATAGGCGACCAGCATTTGGCCCTGCTGCCGCCAATCGACTGTTTCGCCAAGTTCTTGCTCAAGGTTCTTCCATATCTCGATGCAATCAAGCATGAGCGGTATTTCCGCGCGGTCGCGCCCCTGAGCCCGAACAGCACCCCAATTACGGCTGGACTGTTCTCCGGCAATCCGACCTTTTTCAACCAAGGCCACCTTTTTACCAGCCTTGGCCAGAAAGTAGGCTGCACTGACACCAACAATTCCGCCACCAATTATGACAGCGTCATAACTCTTCGTCATTTAAGCCCAGCCCTGGTCGCGATCAGAACGAAAGATTTACCTCCAGCAGGGAGGTGCGGAGCCATCCTCAAACCTTCCGCAAAATCAAATAACAATGCACATAATCCATCGCATGACCGGCGGGCGCATCAGCAACCATGCGCTCATACCGACCATAAAACTCATCAACGATCCCTGCCCGCTCGGCAACCGGACGTTCCGCTGATAATCCCGCTAAAAACACCGGCTCTGACCATGATCTCAGCGTCGGAATATACGCCTTGGCAAAAGCTGCTGCATCGCCATGACTGGCAAAATCTTCTTCAAAAGGACAACGAACAACTCGCGTTTCCACATGCTCCAACCGCAACCCGGCGGCATGGGCCGCGGCACCATCTTCTAAAGGCGCAGTGAATTGCTCAACCGTGCGATAGCATTGGGGAAAGTTAGTGGCGCGATATTCCTCAGCGGTGATCACCCCTTCTTCCATCAGCCCACGCCAAAGGGCATCGAACGTATCAAACATCGATACTCCGCCAGTATGACCCAGCCAGCGCCCTTCCTCATCAATGCCAAAGTTAAACAGGGCCAGAAATCCACCGGGCTTCAACTCAGCAGCCCGCATCAGCAGAAAATTCTCCCAATCCGCCGCACCCTTGGCTTCATAGGCTGCACGCACTTCGCCTATCGCCCCAACCATGTGAACATGGTCATCAATCGCGCAGGGCACCTCCGTAATGTAATGCGAAGCAGTGGCACTATGCCCAAGGTCCAGCATGCCCGCGGGAACAATCTGCTTGTGAAACGAAGTACCAGAGGCAGAGATATGCAGTCCCTCGATATCCTCCGCATATCCCTTCATGTCGGTCAGCCCATGAACGATTTGAAATAGCTGAGAAAAATCGTTTCGTGGCAGATCTGTATATGTCATCTGCAAGGGCCGAGAGGGACACAGCACGCGAACTCGCCCTAACACCCGACGCACCATGTCAATCGACGTACCGCCATCGGCACACCCCATATCAGTCATGGTAAAAACACTACCATCATCAGCTGGCGGTTGCCGGTCCAATGCCTCCAGGATCAAACCAGCAGCATTATCCATCACAGTTTTTGCACCGATCGTGGCTCGCGAGTAATACCCCGCCCCCTTCATCGCCATGAAATCATCAGTTTGCAGTGTCTCGCCCATCAAATCCTCCAACCGGTTTTCACAACTATGTAAGCACGGCCCCATTCTCTCAACCAAAACCTTCGCATTCTGGAATTGCCTGCGTATGATCCGATTGATTGCAAAGGGGAACGTTATGCGAATTTTGATAGCTATCTGGGCAATGCTCATTTCATCAGCGGCACTCGCCCAAACCTATGACAGCTCTCATGGGCCCTTAAAGGTAGAGAAAATTGTCGGCGGCTTGGAATACCCGTGGTCATTTGCTTTTCTACCAGACGGTGCCCTCCTCATCACCGAACGCCCCGGCAGGCTGCGGTTATTTGATAGTCAACTTTCGCCCCCCATCGCAAACCTTCCACCCATTGCAGACCTACGTCAGGGCGGTTTGCTGGATGTTGTTCTATCGCCGGACTACAGCGAAACCGGGCGTATTTATTTCAGCTATAGCGCCTATAAGGATGGTGGCGCACAAACTCGGGTTGCCACTGCGGTTCTCAATCGCAACACCCCCATGCGATTGACTGACGGAGCCGTCATTTTCCAGCAGGAGCCAGTCCAACGTTCAGGCGTTCACTTCGGTTCCCGCATTGTTTTCGCAGATGACGGCTCACTATTCATTACCGTTGGCGATCGTGGGCAGCGGGAAGAGGCACAGAACACCAACGCCCATCAAGGCAGCATTATCAGGGTCCTGCCATCGGGTGCCCCCCACCCCGACAATCCGTTCATCAATGGCGGCGGCCGCCCGGAAATCTGGTCCTACGGCCATCGCAACCCACAGGGCGCAGTGCTGGACGATGATGGTGATCTCTGGACCGTTGAACATGGTGCTATGGGCGGTGATGAGATAAACCGCCCGCAATCAGGTGGCAATTACGGTTGGCCCGTCATCAGCTATGGCCGGCACTACAATGGCTACCGCATTGGTGAGGGCACAGAAAAACAGGGCATGGAACAACCAGCATTCTATTGGGATCCATCCATCGCCCCCTCCGGCCTCACTCAGGTAACAGGCGACATGTTTCCCAACTGGCGCGGCGACTTACTGGTCGGCGCTCTAAAATATCGCCTCCTGTCTCATCTAACAGTCCAAGACGGCAAAATTACTGGCGAGGAACGCATCCTCGCCGGTGCCTTTGGCCGTATCCGTGACGTGCGCATGGCCCCGGATGGCGCAATTTGGTTTGCTACAGATTCATCTAGCGGAGCCATCTATCGCGTCACACCTGCACACTGATCCGGGATAACAATCTGCGATATGGTTGCAATCTAGACTGAACCTGATACCCAAATTGTCTGTCAGTTTTCAGGGAAGCATCAGAATGCCAGATTTTGTCAAATCGATCGCCAAGGACATCATTGATGGACGCGGGTTCCGCGCTCTAGCGGATTCCTCAGCGCCGGTTGCCGATGGCTACGAAGTACAATTTGCTATGGCACCTCGGGTCGCCGAGGCAAAAGGTGGCGTTGGTGGCCGGAAAATCGCGTGGAACTTACCGGCATTGATGGAAAAATTCGGCCTTGATGAACCCGGCGCTGGTCATGTTTTTGCGGATGAAATTTGCAAGGGCAATGCAAATCTTAAACTGAACGACTATCATAACTTTATGATGGAGCCGGAATTCGCCGCCATCCTCGCCGTAGACCTTGCACCACGCGCTGGCGGCTGGGATAGAGAAAGCGCAGCACAGGCCGTCTCTCATTTCACTGTTGCCTTTGAATTACTGGATCGGCGAGGTGGTTCAGCCGATCACCCAGCTTCTGTCATCGCCAACAATGTCTTTAATGCGGGTCTTTGCTACGATACTGACGCCGCGATTTCACCGGCTGATTTAAATCCAGACAATCGCCGCACAATCGTGACCCATGATGAAGAGGTTATTCTGGATCAGGTCGGTGCCCGACCTCAGCACCCGCTCGATGCTGTGGCCTTCCTTGCTAACCATTTCAACGCCCACGGCATTACCCCACGCGCCGGAGAAATCCTGCTGTGTGGTGCCCATATGCCCCTGTATCCAATGGAACATCCGGGTAAATTAACCATGAAAGTTGAAGGTGTTGGAGAGATTTCTTTCCGTATGAGGTGAGATAGTTCACCGACACTTAAGCAGCTTAGGAAACCAGCGATGACACTGGAAACATGGCTGGCATACGCCGTCGCCTACACAGTTCTATCGCTCATTCCCGGCCCAAGCGTCTTCATGGTTTTGGGCCAATCCTTATCACGGGGAATGGGCCCGGCCCTTTACTGCATCATCGGTGATCTACTTGGCGGCATCGTCATCATGACCGCCTCTTACATCGGTTTGGGTGTAATCCTGACCACGTCCAGCGAAGCATATCAGATCCTCAAATGGGCTGGCGTCGCCTACATGGCTTGGCTGGGAGTTCAGCAAATTGTCACCGCGAAACGATTATCCAGCTCAGGTTTTTGGGAAACAGCGGATTCATCCGCCAAGGTAGCAAGCCTGCGTGCAGGCTTCTTAACCGGGGTCCTCAACCCCAAAGCCATCTTGTTCTATATGGTTTTCCTCGCTCAGTTCATGAATCCAGAATACCCGATGACACCGCAATTCCTGATTCTGATGGCAACATCCAGCGCCGTGGTCTTTGTCGTACTCGCTGGATACGCCCTATTGGCGGTACAGGCACGCAAAACGCTACGAAGCGTGAAGGCAAGAAAACGCCTCGGGTACACCAGCGGTTCACTTCTTCTCGGCAGCAGCATGCTAATGGCGACTACCCGATAACTACCCGCTACCCGTCAGACAGGAACTGTTCCTTCAAAATTCGTTCATTCAAACCGTGGCCCGGATCGTACAACAGATTGATCGCAATCGTCGGATGGAACCCAATCTCGACCGAGGCAACATTGCGGACCTCTACACTGTCAGCTACGGCTAGAATGGGCCGCTTGGCCTCCTCCAACACCTCAATCCGCACCTTGGCTTGCTGAGGCAGCACCGCCCCGCGCCAACGACGCGGCCGGAAAGCAGAGATTGGCGTTAACGCCATCAAATCGCTTTCAATCGGCAATATCGGCCCATGCGCAGACAGGTTATATGCAGTTGAACCGGCAGGCGTCGCAATCAACGCGCCATCGCAAATCAACTCTCGCATCCGTTCTTTGTCATCAACGTAAATACGCAGCTTTGCGGCTTGATAGGTCTGGCGCAGCAAAGAAACCTCGTTGATCGCCAGTGCCTCGCTAGACATGCCAGTAACAGTCGTTGCCTTCATTTGCAGCGGTTTGATCTGAGCAACTTCTGAGCTTTCCAACCGCTCCGGCAGGTCATCTTCACTATAGTCATTCATCATGAAACCAACGGAACCACGGTTCATGCCATAGACCGGTGCCTGAAGGTTCATTGTGTCGTGCAGCGTGTGCAGCATAAACCCGTCACCACCCAAGGCGACGATCACATCCGCATTCGCTGCTGGTGTTTGCCCATATTTTTCGGTCAAATTAGTCAACGCATCCTGCGCAACTGGCGAATTACTCGCCGCAAAATGGATGGATTTTGTCATGCTGCCCCCACTGGTCGCCACCTCTAGCGTCCCTCTGGTGTACAATGCAGGTCCCAGCCACCGGTGGCAACGACCACCTGAGTCACAGGGTGCAGGGAATCACGTAAGCTATCACCAGTCCCGTATCGGAAACCTTTTGGCCCATCTGATACAACATTCGCTATCCGCGTGCGGCATTGAGCCCAAATCACCAGAAAACCCTTGCAATTACGACGGGCAAAAGCCCATTCCCGACCTCACGGGAAAGGCTGTTTTGTCACAGTCAAAATGATTTTGTGATCGGGCATGTTTCCGATAGGAAACTGTCATATCACCGCCCGATGGTAGGGCGCGCAGGGATGGAGAACACCATTATGACGACTGAAGTGAGAGACGCAGGCTTTTTCACCGAGGAACTGGAAAGCCGCGACCCAGAGATTTTTGGTGCGATTCGTAATGAGTTGACCCGCCAGCGTGATGAGATCGAATTGATCGCGTCCGAGAACATTGTCTCTAAGGCAGTGATGGAAGCACAAGGCAGCGTTGCCACCAACAAATATGCCGAAGGTTACCCCGGTCGCCGCTATTATGGCGGTTGTCAGCATGTCGACGTGATGGAACAGCTCGCGATTGATCGTGCGAAGGAACTGTTTGACTGCGAATTTGCAAACGTTCAGCCAAACTCTGGCTCTCAGGCCAACCAGGGCGTGATGCAGGCGCTTGCGCAGCCGGGTGATACGATCCTCGGTATGAACCTCGCTTCCGGCGGTCACCTTACCCACGGTGCGGCACCGAACCAGTCCGGCAAATGGTTCAATGCCGTACAGTATGGCGTGCGTCGTCAGGACAACCGCATTGATTATGATCAGGTCGAAGAGCTGGCCAAAGAACATAACCCAAAGATCATCATCGCCGGTGGCTCAGCCATTCCACGCCAGATCGACTTTGCCCGTATGCGCGAAATCGCCGATATGGTTGGCGCTTACCTGCACGTAGATATGGCACACTTCGCCGGTCTGGTCGCAGCGGGCGAGCATCCGTCACCCTTCCCGCACGCGCATGTTGCAACAACAACAACGCATAAAACCCTACGTGGCCCACGCGGCGGCATGATCCTGACCAATGACGAAGCGATTGCGAAAAAGGTAAACTCAGCAATCTTCCCCGGCATTCAGGGCGGCCCATTGATGCATGTCATCGCCGCAAAGGCAGTGGCATTTGGTGAGGCTTTGCGCCCTGAGTTCAAATCTTACCAGAAGCAGGTTGTTGTGAATGCTCAGGCATTGGCTGATCAGTTGATCAAAGGTGGCTTGGACATCGTAACCGGTGGTACAGATACCCACGTCATGCTGGTTGACCTCCGCCCCAAAGGCGTAAAAGGCAATCAGGCAGACAAGGCACTGGGCCGCGCGCACATCACTGCCAACAAAAACGGCATCCCTTTCGACCCTGAAAAACCAATGGTCACATCAGGCCTCCGCCTCGGCACACCAGCAGGCACGACCCGTGGCTTCGGCGAAGCTGAATTCCGCGAGATCGCCGACCTGATCGTCGAAGTTGTCGATGGATTGGCTGCAAATGGCGAAGACGGCAATGCAGATGTAGAAGCAGCGGTTCGCGCCAAAGTCGCCAACCTCTGCGGTCGCTTCCCGCTTTATGATGGCCTGTAGGCCAACCGCATAATCAGTTTAAACGCCCGCGCCGTACCCACGTCGCGGGCGTTTTTGTACCAAAAACGCCAAACTCATAGATGCGCCGGCATGTCATCAGGGCCCTCGCAGGTATGAATGTAGTGAGGCGCGTTTTCCGGAATAATTTTGTTGAAATGACTTTCAAAATCCACACGCACATCAGGATCCGCATTTTCGTTAATC
>JBMYPG010000167.1:0-7436 GCA_049600095.1 Pikeienuella sp.
TCACGCGCATGAAAGCCCGCTGGTCATGATGATCCCGCTTTATGTTCTGGCCACGGGTGCGGTTGTTGCAGGTATGCTTTGGTACGGTGATTTCTTTGGCCATCATGAAGATCATTTCTGGCATGGTGCCATCTTCTCGGGTGAGCATAACCACGTTGTACATGATGCGCATGGTGTTGCTTACTGGGTGAAGGTTTCACCGTTTATCGCAATGTTGTTCGGCCTTGGCCTTGCAGTTTCAATGTACCTGGATGGTGTACCTCGTTTGGCGAAAACACTGTTCGGTGCGGCGATGTTCGTTGTGTTGCTCGCCGCTGGTCAGTCAGTCTGGTTGAGCCTTGCGATTGGTGCTGGTTGTGGTGCCCTGTTCTATGTTGTGCCACGCGGCATGCATGAGATATTGGCTGTGCAGCAGCGTCCGTTGTACGATTTCTTGCTGAACAAATGGTACTTTGATGAGATTTACGATTTCGTCTTTGTCCGGTCGGCAAAATGGTTGGGCAAATTCCTATGGAAGCGTGGCGATGGCAATGTCATCGACGGGTTCCTGAACGGGTTGGCCATGGTCGTTATCCCCGCCATCACCCGGTTATCGGGTAAGGCGCAGTCGGGTTTTGTCTTTCACTATGCTTTTGCCATGATCATGGGCGTTGCCGCCCTGATCACCTGGTATTCGGTTACAGGGGGCTGATCGGATGCACGGTCTTCCACTACTTTCGATCATCACCTTCCTGCCGCTGATTGGCGCATTGTTCATCCTTGTGATGGTCAAAGGCGACAGTCCGGAAGCCGCGCGTAATGCACGGTGGACGGCGTTCTGGACAACAATTGGTGCGTTTCTGTTCTCGCTGGCTTTGTTGGCCGGCTTTGATAGCAGCAACACAGATTTCCAGTTCGTTGAAGAACGGTCTTGGTTGGGTGAGATGACTTACAAGATGGGTGTCGATGGCATCTCTATCCTGTTTGTTATGCTGACTACGTTCCTGATGCCTTTGGTGATCTGGTCATCATGGGGCGTACAGACCCGGGTTAAGGAATACATGATCGCGTTTCTGATCCTAGAAACGCTTATGATCGGCGTGTTTTGCGCGCTCGACATGATCTTGTTCTATCTGTTCTTTGAAGCTGGCCTGATCCCTATGTTCCTGATCATTGGTATCTGGGGCGGTAAAGACCGGGTTTACGCGGCCTTTAAATTCTTCCTCTACACGCTGATCGGCTCCTTGCTGATGTTGGTTGCCATGATCGCGATGTATCTGGATGCAGATACAACTGACATTGTTGACCTGCTGGCACATAACTTCTCATCCGATACGATGGAGATTATGGGGTGGCAGATTGTTGGTGGTTTCCAGACTCTGCTGTGGCTCGCCTTCTTCTCTAGCTTCGCGGTGAAAATGCCGATGTGGCCGGTGCATACTTGGTTGCCGGATGCTCACGTGCAGGCCCCAACTGCTGGTTCGGTTGTTCTGGCGGCGATCCTGCTGAAAATGGGTGGTTATGGTTTCATTCGGTTCAGTTTGCCGATGTTTCCAGTTGCCTCTGAACTTATGGCTGGTTTTGTCTTTTTCCTGAGTGCGGTGGCGATTGTTTATACGTCGTTGATCGCGCTGATGCAGGAAGACATCAAAAAGCTGATTGCCTATTCCTCGGTCGCCCATATGGGTTTTGTGACCATGGGGATTTTCGCGGCAAACCAGCAGGGCGTTGATGGGGCGATTTTCCAGATGATCAGCCACGGCTTTATCTCTGGTGCGTTGTTCCTGTGCGTCGGTGTTATATATGACCGGATGCATACACGCGAAATCGCGGCTTATGGCGGCTTGGTGGTGCGGATGCCGGTTTATGCTGCGATCTTCCTGTTGTTCACGATGGGTAATGTGGGTCTGCCCGGTACGTCTGGCTTTGTTGGGGAGTTCCTAACCTTGGCCGGTGTTTATCAGGTTTCGACGCTGACCGCCTTCGTCGCCACAACCGGTGTGATCTTGTCAGCGGCCTATGCGCTGTGGTTGTACCGCCGCGTTGTGTTTGGTGAATTGATCAAGGAAAGCCTGAAAGGCATTCAGGATCTGACGCGGTCTGAGAAACTGATTTTTGCGCCATTGGTGGTTGGTACTTTGTTGCTGGGTGTGTTCCCCAGCCTGATCACTGATGTATTTGGCCCCTCGGTCGAGGCGCTGTTGGCGCAGGTAAATGACGCTCGCGTTGTTGCCGCGCAACTGGCTATGAAGTGAGGCTAGAGCAATGATTGCTGCTGATATTGACATCATTCTGCCTGAGCTGGTTCTGGCGCTCGCGTCTATGGCCCTGCTGATGGTTGGTACCTATGGGGGCGGAGATCGCCTTGCTGGTAAAATCAACTGGGCGTCGGCGATTTTGCTGGCTGCCTTAGGCTTGTGGATCGCGTTTGACCCGTCTGAGGGCGAAGCCTTTAACGGTGCCTTCGTGGCTGACGGGTTCGCCCAATACGCCAAAGTGCTGATGCTGCTAAGCTCTGCCACTATTCTGGTATTGGCGCGCGATTACCTGACGCGCCGTGGGTTGATGAAGTTTGAGTTTCCGGTTCTGATCAACATGGCGACGCTGGGTATGATGCTAATGGTATCTGCCGGTGATCTGATGTCGCTGTACATGGGGCTGGAGCTACAATCGCTGTCCCTGTACGTGGTTGCAGCGTTCCGTCGGGATAGCATCCGTTCTACTGAGGCTGGTCTTAAGTACTTTGTTCTTGGTGCGCTAAGTTCTGGTTTGTTGCTGTACGGTGCATCGCTGGTTTACGGCTATACCGGATCTACGAACTTCACCAATATTGCCAAGATCGTTGGCGAGGGTGACATTTCGCTGGGTCTGACATTTGGTTTGGTATTCCTATGCGCTGGTATGGCCTTTAAAATCTCGGCTGCGCCATTCCACATGTGGACGCCGGATGTTTACGAAGGTTCGCCAACGCCGGTAACTGCATTCTTTGCCACTGCGCCAAAAATGGCTGCTGCTGGATTGTTTGCCCGCGTGATGTTCGATGCCTTTGGTGATGCTGCTGAAGCCTGGCAGCAGATCATTGTGTTTATCTCATTGGCTTCGATGTTCTGGGGGTCAATCGCTGCGATTGGCCAGAAAGACATCAAACGTCTGATGGCCTATTCCTCTATTGGTCACATGGGTTTTGCGCTGGTTGGTCTGGCCGCTGGCACAGAGCAGGGCGCGCAGGCGTTGCTGGTTTATATGGTCATCTATGTTGTGATGAATATCGGCATGTTCGCCTTTATCCTGAGCATGGAACGCGGTGGCCGCCCGGTCACGCAGGTGAGCGATTTGGCTGGACTGTGGCGAACATCACCATTGCAGGCCTTGGCGGTTTCAGCACTGTTGTGGAGCCTTGCTGGCATTCCGCCACTCGCCGGTTTCTTTGCCAAATACATGGTGTTCGTTGCTGCGGTTAATGCGGGTCTTGCACCATTGGCTATCGCGGGTGCTGTCGCTTCGGTTATCGGGGCGTTCTATTACCTTCGCATTATCAAGATCATGTATTTTGATGAGGCGACTGAGGAAATGGACGGTCGTTTGCTGATGCCGCACCGGATTGCTTTGGTTGCCTCAGCTACTGTTATGACCATTGGTTGGTTGCCATTTATCAACGGTTTCGGCCTGATTGAAATTGGTGCCTCTGCCGCTGCATCACTGTTGCAGTAGTTGGGCAGTTGGCCAAAGGGTGTCGGCCTGCTGCGGTTGCAGGACGTCGACAGCACAAATGAAGAAGCCCGGCGCCGAGCGGCGGCGGGCGAGGTAGGTCCGGTTTGGATTGTTGCTGAGCGGCAGTCAAAGGGCAGGGGACGTCAAGGGCGACCATGGGCCCAGGCACCCGGAAATCTATTCGCTACACTATTGATGCGGCCGCCAGCCAATGCAGCGCATTCGCCGCTGTTGTCGTTTGCTGCTTGTTTGGCGGTTGGCAACTTTTTCGAAAGTGAGGGCTTAACCGCTGGGATGAAGTGGCCGAATGATCCGCTTATCAACGGTGGGAAAGCTGCTGGCGTTCTGTTGGAAGGTGGCGGAACAGGTGGAAAGCTGGATTGGCTGGCGATTGGCGTTGGCGTCAATCTGGCGTCTCATCCTGAACCTGATGCCGCAGCAATTCACCCACCGACAAGTGTGTTGAAAGAAACGGGGCGGGTGGTTTCTGCTGATGATGCGATGATCGCCATCGCTGCGTCTTTCGATCATTGGTCTACGATCCTGTTTCGGGATGGTTTTGGGGCGTTGCGTGATGCGTGGCTGGGCCGGGCTGTAAACCTTGGTAAGCGTATTCAGGCGCGGATGCCGGGCGAAACGGTTGATGGTGTGTTTGAAGATGTTGATGACGCTGGGGCGCTAGTATTGCGGACCCCGCGTGGGAATCGCCGCCTACATGCGGCGGACATTTATTTCCCCTGAGGAGGATGACCAATGCTGCTGGCGATTGATGCAGGTAACACGAACACGGTTTTTTCTGCCTTTGATGGGGATGAGTTGGTCGCGACGTGGCGGTGCTCCACTTATGGCCCCCGGACGATGGACGAGTATTTTGTCTGGCTGAACCGTCTGATGGACCATTCTGGCGTACAGATAAGCGCCATCAGTTCAGCAATCATTGCCACGGTTGTGCCGCAGACGTTGTTCAATCTGCGTCGCCTTTGCAGCGAGTATTTTGGTTGCGAGCCTTTGGTTGTTGGGGCCCCTGATTGCAAGTTGGGCGTAAAGGTGAAAGTTCGGCGTGAACGTGAAGTGGGCGCAGACCGGTTGGTGAACACGGTTGGTGCTTTTCATGGTTATGGGCCGAACCTGATTGTCGTCGATTTTGGAACGGCAACCACCTTTGATGTGGTGGATTTTGAAGGTGCCTATGCTGGTGGCTTGATTGTGCCGGGGATTAACCTGTCACTAAAAGCGCTGCATGAGGCGGCGGCGAAGCTGCCAAATGTGGACATCGCGCGGCCCCAGCAAGTGGTTGGCGTTGATACAGAAAGCTGCATCCAGTCAGGCGTATACTGGGGATATATCAGTTTGATCGAGGGCGTTTGCCGCCGGATTTCGGATGAACTGGAAACTGAAATGAAGGTTATCGCGACTGGTGGCCTTTCTTCTTTGATGGCGCAGGGCACCTTGGCGATTGACCATGTAGATGATGACCTGACGATGCGCGGCCTAGTCCGCATACATAACGAAAATAAAGGCTAACTCAGAATGAGTGATAACGCGCAGCTGGTCTATGTCGCCCTTGGTGGGGCTGGCGAGATTGGCATGAATATGTACCTGTATGGGTACGGTCCGGCATCTGACCGGAAATGGATAATGGTCGATTGCGGCGTTGCATTTGGTGATATGGCCAGCAGCCCCGGTGTCGACCTAGTGATGCCAGATGTTGAGTTCGTTCAGGATCTTGGCGATCGTTTGGTGGCGATCTTTATCACTCACGCGCATGAAGATCATGTTGGTGCCATTGGGCGGTTGTGGCCACGATTGCGCGCGCCCATTTTTGCGCCGTTGTTCACAGCAGAGATTGCCAAGCGCAAGATGGCGGAGGCAGGCCAACCTCAGCAACAGGTTAATGTTGTTGGCTGGGATAGTCCGGTTGAGGTTGGTGGGTTTAGCGTCAGCTTTTTGCCCGTCACGCACTCCATCCCAGACCCGGCGATGTTGTTGATTGAAACGCCTGCCGGTCGGGTTGTTCATACTGGTGATTTCAAGCTGGACCCAGCACCGGTGATTGGTGCGCCGACTGATATGGACCGCTTGGCTGAGATTGGCGACAAAGGTGTTTTGGCGTTGATGTGCGATAGCACCAATGTATTTGAGGATGGTGAAGCGGGCGGTGAGCAGCCGTTGCGGCCTGAGTTGCTGCGGATCATCACTCAAGCCAAGGGCGCGGTTGCGGCGACGACCTTTGCCTCTAACGTCGGTCGTTTGAAAACGCTGGCAGAGGTTGCGGTGGAGGCGGGCCGGTCGATTGTTGTAGCCGGTCGCGCGATGCGCCGGATGATTGAAACGGCAGTTGAAACTGGTGCGCTGGAGAGTTTTCCAACGGTTGTCAGTGAGGACAACGCGAAGGATTTGCCGGCTGAAAATCTGTTCTATTTGATCACTGGTTCGCAAGGTGAAGGACGTGCTGCGCTCGCTCGGATTGCGAATGATACGCACCCAGGTGTTAAGTTGCGTTCAGGTGATACCGTGCTGTTTTCGTCCAAAACCATTCCGGGCAATGAGAAGGAAGTTTACCGGCTGTACAACCTATTGGCTGAGCGGGGAATTGAGATCGTTGATTCCAATGACGCTCATATCCATGTTTCAGGCCATGCTTGCCGTGACGAGATACGGCGTATGCATGAGGTTTTGCGCCCACAGATTGTGACGCCCATGCATGGTGAGCACCGACATTTGGCTGAGCACGCGCGGATGGCCAAGGAATGGACCGGGGCGCAGACGGTTGTTGCGGCCAATGGTGCTATGGTTGCTTTGGATGGAAATTCCCCCCGCGTCGTTAGTCATGTCGAAACCGGGCGGTTGTATCTGGATGGTGAAACGCTGGTTGGTGCGCTTGATGGCGTTATTCGGGCGCGGTTGAAGCTGGCGCGGCAGGGCCATGTGGCGGTATCTCTGGTCGTTGATGAAGAGGGTGAGTTGTTCGCTGACCCACAGGTGATTGTTGAGGGGGCGCCTTCGACGGGTGACTGGGATTTGCCGTTGGATGAGTTGATTTCGGCACGACTGGACGCCGCCATCACCAGTGCGCCGCGACGTGAACGTACGCGGGATAGTGCGTTGGAAGAGTTGGGTAAACGGGTTACGCGCAAGGCCTGTTCAGACACCTGGGGTAAGAAACCTACGGTTTCAGTCATGGTTACCCGATTGGAAGCTGAATAACGGCTTGATTGGGTCGCTATCTGGCGGCTCAACGCACCCGGAAAGAATAGGGTTTCCTGAACAGGGAGCCCTTTTTCATGCCAAAAATTCTAGCGCTTTGGGCCACACCCCGTTCTACTTCCACCGCATTTGAGTGGATGATGCGGATGCGTGGTGACATGACATGTTTTCATGAGCCGTTTGGCGAATGGTGGTATCGCGGAGATGGTGCGCGATGGCCTCGGCTGGAGGCAGATAGCCCGCGTTTTGAGGGCCTGACCTTCGAAAAGGTATGGAGTGATTTGAAAACGGCTGCCAGCAAAGGGCCGGTTTTTTCAAAGGATTTTCCGCATTATGTGGAGCATGCGTGGACGGACGAGTTCCTGAGCCATTTTACCCATAGCTTTCTGATCCGTGACCCCGCCAAAGTTGCAACTTCGATGTTCAAACATTGGCCAGAGTTTGTTGTGAAGGAAACAGCGGTATTGGAACAGCGGGAGTTGTTTGACCGGATTAGCGATCAGTTGGGGCATGCGCCGCCATTAATCGATAGCGATGAT
>JBMYPG010000168.1:0-7404 GCA_049600095.1 Pikeienuella sp.
CACCGACGCCAGCACTCAAGGCAATTCAAATACGTCCAGATAGCGCGATTTACATCCAAAACATTGAACGGCGAACCTGATCGCTCAGATTCGCCGCTCAAAATTCTTCAAAATGTGAGGGATCTAGCTTTCCAGAACATCATCCTCTTTTGCGCCGGGCGGCATTTCAAAGTCCAACCCATGCGCCGCACGGATTTTATCTTCGATTTGCAGGGCAAACTCGGTGTTATTGCGCAAGAAATTCTTTGCGTTCTCACGCCCCTGCCCGATCCGCTCATCCCCGTAAGAGAACCAAGACCCGGATTTCTCAACCACCCCGGCCTTCACGCCGAGGTCGATCAATTCACCCATCTTGGACACGCCCTCACCATACATGATGTCAAACTCAACCTGACGGAATGGCGGCGCCACCTTATTCTTCACGACCTTGACACGGGTTGCGTTGCCAACAACCTCATCCTTGTCCTTGATCGCGCCAATCCGGCGAATGTCCAAACGAACCGAGGAATAGAACTTCAGCGCGTTACCGCCAGTCGTCGTTTCCGGGCTGCCAAACATTACGCCGATTTTCATCCTAATCTGGTTGATGAAAATGACCATGCATTTTGATCGGCTGATGGAACCGGTCAGCTTGCGCATCGCCTGGCTCATCAAACGAGCATGAACACCGACAGAACTGTCACCCATATCACCTTCAAGCTCTGATTTCGGTGTCAACGCAGCAACGGAGTCAACGACAACAACAGAAACCGCGCCAGAGCGAACCAAAGTATCCGTGATTTCCAGCGCCTGCTCACCAGCATCCGGCTGAGAGATCAGCAATTCATCCACATCAACGCCCAATTTACGGGCATAGCTGGGGTCCAATGCATGTTCAGCATCAACAAAGGCGCAAACACCGCCTGTTTTCTGCATCTCAGCAATCACATGCAACGCCATCGTGGTTTTGCCAGAGCTTTCCGGCCCATAAATCTCAATGATCCGCCCCTTGGGCAAACCACCAATACCAAGCGCAATATCTAAACCGATAGAACCGGTAGAGACTGCTTCTACATCCATCGCCGCTTCGCGTTGACCGAGCTTCATGATGGAGCCCTTGCCAAAGTTACGCTCAATCTGAGCCAATGCGGAGTCGAGAGCTTTCGCCTTATCCATTTCGCGCCTTCCAGCGAGTGCCAATACGTTCTGCGTCATCGCGGATTTCCCTTTCCAGTTCAACCTGCGTCACCAAACATACCGGTTGGTGGCAGTGATGCGTTCCCTTAATGTTCTAACATTTCGAGAACCAAAAGGGAACATCCAATTTTATTTGTATTTGAATCATATTCTGACGGGTCTTAATCAACAGTTAATTCTGTCGGAGCTGCCTCGCCAGAAAGCACTGATTTAACCGTCATCGTTAGATCATCGAGAGAGAATGGTTTCGGCAGGAACGTAAACTCCCCCAAATCACATATCCCAGCTCCAAATACATCATCGGCATAGCCAGAAATAAAAATAACCTTCAAATCCGGGCGGGCCTTGCGTGCTTCCATCACCCAGCTTGGTCCGTCCATGCCCGGCATCACTACGTCCGAAATGACAAGATCAAACTTGAATGCTTCATCCGACAGAATATCCAACGCCGCCTCTGCGCAATCAGCATCAGTGACATCATATCCGCGCATAGTAAGCGCCCTGCGCGCAAAAGCACGCACAGCGGCCTCATCCTCAACCAACAAAACGGAACTTGACCCGGTAACATCGCGCGTGTGCTCCACCGTACCGACGACTATGGGTTCCGGCTCAATCGCCTTTGTATGTCGCGGTAGGAAAATCGTGAAAATCGCCCCACAGACCAACCCATTGTCAACAAAGATAAAGCCGCCCATCTGTTTGATAATGCCATAAGCCGTGGATAGGCCCAGCCCCGTCCCTTCCCCCTGTTTTTTGGTCGTATAGAAAGGTTCAAACACATTCAGAATCTTATCATGGGGGATACCGGTGCCAGAATCAGCAACTTCAATCCGCACATAATCCCCAGCGGGCACAACCGCACGATCCCTCCGCAAGGCCTCTGTCAGCACGAGGTTTCGATAGGTCAGCGCAAGAACGCCGCCATCGGGCATTGCATCGCGCGCATTTACAGCCAGATTGATAATCACCTGTTCAAACTGTCGCTCATCAATCCAAACGGGCCACAGCATATCCTCGCTATCCTGTTCAATACGGATCTTTTCACCCAACAAACGACCCAACAGATGAGCCAACTCATTCATCGTATCCAGCACATTGGCATGTTTCGGCGTCAGCGTTTGTTTACGCGAAAACGCCAGCAACTGCCTTACCAGCGCAGCAGCGCGGTTGGCATTTTGCTTGATTTGCGTCAGGTCAGCGAAATCTGAACCACTGGCATCTGCCCTGAACATCAACAGATCGCAATGCCCCAAAATTGCGGTAAGCAAGTTGTTGAAATCATGAGCAACACCGCCAGCAAGTTGCCCTACCGCCTGCATTTTCTGTGACTGAACGAATTGCTGTTCCAGCGTATGTAGTTGTGTTGCATCGGTCAGCATCGCAATGACATGATCATCGGCCACATAAGGCGATTGTGTTAGCGACAGATGTAAAAACATTTCTTTTCCATC
The DNA here is from genome assembly GCA_049600095.1 of Pikeienuella sp. Taxonomy (GTDB): domain Bacteria; phylum Pseudomonadota; class Alphaproteobacteria; order Rhodobacterales; family Rhodobacteraceae; genus Pikeienuella. The sequence goes on from JBMYPG010000168.1 coordinate 2,628, forward strand.
GATCAACCCACGCACTTGCTCTGGCCCATCAACGCCCGCACATACGGCAGCATCGGCCAACCTGACTGACAATGGCCGCCCATGACTTTGAAAAACCTTGCGAAAATCCATGCCAGCCTCAGCCGCCCGGCCTAACATTGCCTTTGCTGCATGATTGGCAGAGGCAATCGTACCATCCGCAGATAACGTAACCATGGCCGCAGGAAAAGCGTCCAGCAAAGTAGTATTGGCAGCCCCTACTGGGTCACCCGGCTCAATCAGAAACGCGCTGACACCACCATAGGCATGCGGGGCAATGGCTAACTGCCTCTGATCATCCGGGGCAATCTCAATTTCACCAAAGCACAGACCTTGCTCTGACAGACCGAAAACCGCCTCTCTCACGCGGCGGCGCTGGTCAAAGCTCAACTCAGCAAAGCCCTCGTTCCGCGCATTCTCTGCGCCCGATGGGTCAAACCTTGCAAATGCAAACGGCGCTCCATCTCCCGAAATTGATTTAGGTGGGCTGGCCAGAGATAATCGCCATAACACCACCGTATCGCCCAGTTTGCGCGCGGTCAGCCGGACGCCATTATCCAAAGACAGGTTTTCGGCAACCTCCGCACCCACGCTAACTTTTCGCATCAAGCGATAGGCCACTCCTTCCGGGTCTCCGGCTTTATCGAGGATCAGGTCACTAACCGTTATTAAACCTTCAACACTCAATCCATCGCGCGCAGCGGCATTAGCCGCAATAACCCACCCACCGTCATTACTTAGCAAAGCCGCATCCGAGGCCGAGCCGTAAATCTGATGAAATGCTGCAATAACATCGTTTCGCCGCTTCATCCTTAACAGCCCAACCGTCACCGCAACGGCGGCCATTAAGCCGATTGGGATGACAACCCAAATCAAACTGGGCGCTGCAGAAATCCCCAACATCGTTGAAATTAAAATAAATACAGAGGCCGCAATAGCGCAGACCAATGCTAAACTATCTTGCCTTGGATGGACCGGTGCCACCGTAAATTCAGATCTAAATGCATGCCGCATCTTGGCTTATCCTTATGCGGGCCAGATGCGCAACTATACACCCTAAACGGGTTAATGCTGTATTAATTTCTATCAATAGTTACTTAATATCAAAGCGTAACCTAGGGTCAGCTTTGGCGCTCAAACACCTGACAGAAAAATCCGTCGGTCCCAGTTGCATCCTCACTCGGCACTAATCGCATGGATTTTACCGGTTTCGGCATCGGATAGACTTCTGCGAAGCGAGCTACCTGATCTTCGTTTTCCGCCAATAGAACCGAACAGGTCGCATAGACAATCCGCCCGCCCACCTTGCAATGCGCCAACGCAGCGGAAAATGCATCCCGCTGAGCTTCGCATAGTTCAGCCAAACGTTCAGGGGTTAAGGCCCATTTCGCTTCAGGTTCCCGGCGCCAGGTACCGCTACCCGAACATGGTGCATCAACGAACACGAGGTCATAGACACCGTCTGTTTCTGGCGCTTCACCAAGCACCCGAATATTTGCACCTGCCCGACGTGCCCGTTCTGGCAAATCTTTCATCCGCGCAGGGGCAATATCCCAGGCATCGACACGGCAATCGGCCAAAGCAGCCAATGCCAGCGCCTTACCTCCACCACCAGCGCAAAAATCCAACACCCGGTCGCCGTCTTTGGGCGAGGCCAATTCAGCAGCTATTTGACTGGCCATATCCTGAATTTCGACCAACCCATCGGCATAAGCAGCACTTTGCAAAACTTTTGCGCCAGCGGCAGCACGCAAAGCCGTTGAGCATCCGGCCATCGCTTCCGTTTCAACACCATCCGCCTTCAAAGCTGCTTGAGCGCCCGCCACATCAGCCTTCAACAAGTTCACCCGCAAATCCAATGGAGCACGCCCGCCCAGCGCGATCATTGCAGGCTCGTATTCATCACCTAAGGCATCACGCAAAGGCTGCTCCAACCAATCAGGATGATCCAACCGCACGGGGTCAGGGGCACTCTGCTCAGATTTCGTTCGCTCATCATCACTTAAATGTAGGGGCGCAAATCGTTGACCTGAAAAGATATCCTCCAACGGAATCCCTTCGGCCTGACAGTACCCATGCGCAAGCGCACGGCCGCCCGTGGCACCACTTACCCAATCAAATGATCTTTGGCGGCGGATACAGGAATAAACAATATCACCAACCGCACGCCGGTCTTTTGACCCAGCGTATCGGTTGGCCTTACCCCAATCCCGCAACAACCTTTCGGCCCTGCCCGCGCCCGCTAACCAGCTATCAAGAACTTCGATAGCGGCAGAGATACGGGCGGCAGGTGTCATCCGCTCATCCGATAATTCGGGCTTTCGCGAGTGATCTGAACGTCATGCACGTGGCTTTCAGCCAAGCCTGCATTGGTGATCTTTACAAACTTACATCCGATCCGCATCTGATCAACAGTGGTCGAGCCCGTATAACCCATAGCAGCACGCAGGCCGCCGATCATCTGATGCAACACGGCACTGCAGGGCCCTTTATAGGCAACCTGCCCTTCAATACCTTCGGGAACCAGTTTGTGCGTATCGGATACCTGCTTTTGAAAATACCGATCAGCCGACCCGCGCGCCATCGCGCCAACCGATCCCATGCCCCGGTATGATTTAAAACTACGGCCCTGAAACAGGAACACTTCACCCGGTGCTTCATCAGTACCAGCCAGCATTGAACCAACCATGGCGCAAGACGCACCCGCTGCGATGGCTTTGGCAAAATCACCAGAAAACTTAATGCCACCATCCGCAATGACCGGAACACCGTATTTCGCAGCTTCTTCAGCGCAATCATTAATCGCCGTAAGCTGAGGCACACCAACACCGGCAACCATGCGCGTTGTACAAATCGAACCCGGTCCAATGCCAACCTTAATCGCATCAGCACCAGCATCGATCAGCGCCTTGGTGGCTTCAGCCGTCGCAACGTTGCCTGCTACAACCTGAACAGAACTGGACAGTTTCTTTACCCGCGCCACAGCCTCAGCAACAGCCGATGAATGCCCGTGCGCTGTATCAATAACCAACAGGTCAACATGAGCATCAATCAAAGCAGATGACCGCTCAAAACCATTGTCCCCAACAGTAGAGGCAGCAGCAACGCGCAAACGCCCCAGCTCATCCTTACAAGCATCAGGGTTCAGAACTGATTTTTCCATGTCCTTGACGGTCAACAGGCCAACACAACGCCCCTCACCATCAACAACGATCAGCTTTTCGATCCGCCGCTGCATCATGATGCCTCGCGCCTCCTCATGGTCCGCGGGTTCGCGGATCGTGGCGAGATTCTCAGAAGTCATCAATTCACGAACTGGCATATCGTCGGAACTTGCAAACCGCATGTCACGATTGGTCAAAATACCAACAACACGACCGTTTTCATCGACCACGGGGAAACCAGTAATCTTATAGCGTTCCTGCAATGCCCTGGCATCTGACAAAAGCTGATCAGCGGTCAACGTAATTGGATTATAAACAATCCCACTTTCAAACCGTTTGACCCGACGAACCTGCGTTGCCTGCTCGTCCAGTTCTAGGTTTCGGTGAATAACGCCCATGCCGCCGGCCTGCGCCATGGCAATCGCCATTTCCGCCTCGGTTACGGTATCCATCGCAGACGACAAAAGTGGGATGTTCAGCGCAATTTCTTTGGTGACGCGGGTTGATACATCCGCATCGGCTGGCATCACATTTGATGCACCAGGAACAAGCAAAACATCATCGAAGGTCAACGCCTCGCGAATCTCCATAGGATCCACTCCATCAAGGGTTCGGTTGACGCCGTCTTATTTCAGCGATTGAGCCAAATTGATAGCCTCAGCAGCCATCAAACGGTGCGCGCCGCCGTCGCAGGGGCCAGCTTGCCCTGCGCCCAAGCCCGCGCCGTTAGCAAAAACAGCCACATCACCACGATGCTGGAAAACACCAACATGGCCCAGGCCGCATAGATCGCCGTTCCGCCATATCCAATGGCTGCCAATACGCAGGCATTTGAAAACGCGGCTAAGGGAAAGGTGAATGCCCCCCATAACGGCGTCCATCCCCCGGTTGTCAGCCAGCGTGTTTTTAACGCCAAAACAACAGCCACGATTAAGCTGAGGATCAGGAACCCCTCAAAAATCGAATACATCTCCAACGACCATGCACCCACAGCAAATATCGCTGTCGGCGCCAAAAAGATCATCGCCCCAGACCGCGCTGGTGGAGGTGTCGGATTGCGCAACATACCCTGCAACGCCAAGGCAAAGATAATCGCATACGGGGCTAACATCGCCCAGAAAATATAATGCGATAAAACCTCCAGCCCCAACCGTGCCCCTGCGATGGGCGCGACGATGAAGCCAACAAAGGGTAAGAACATTGGCGGCGTGATCTGCAATTTGTCTTTCCCATCGCGCACCAACCGGGCAATCACGATTAACATCGACAAAAAGTGAACCGTCAGCCCGGCAAACCAAACGCCGGTTGCTATGGGTACTGATAATGGTGCAATCGCAGCAGCCAGCAACATCAAACACATAGAACCTGCCGAAACGGCTGCCTTTCCCGGCCCCGCGGCCAGGTCGTCAAAAACCACCTCTGGCTTCACTGAAACCTTCGCCAGATAGCACAGGTAGGCGAAACCGAAATACCCGCAGGCGATAATCAACCACAAATCGCTGATCCACATCGGCGCGCCGATCTCAACAGCCAGCCGCCAGCCAAGGCCAACTCCGATCATACCCAAACATACAGGAAACAGCGCAGGCGGCGTG
>JBMYPG010000169.1:0-7365 GCA_049600095.1 Pikeienuella sp.
CGTTGGAAGTTGGCCATGTCATTACTGTTTCTGACAGAATGCAGTCTGGTTATCGCTATCGCTTGGATTCCGCTATAGGTGCTGAGTTTGATCATGAGTTTCTTCCAGCGTATTCGCCAAAAGAAATGCTCCAGATGGGTGTTTTCGAAGGAAAATACCTGAATGACTGCACAGGTGAATTTCCTGCTGACTGGTACGAAGGTGCAAAAATAGCTGCCGTTCCAGACGAAAAACTAAACTGTTTTAGAGTAAAAAGCCGCCAACCCCTGTCAGTTTGGCAAGAGAAAGGGTGGATATACGGCCCTGACCCGCGCGGTTGGTTTCAGTGGTATTGCCGGTACTACCTTGGCCGTCGTTTGCCGGAAATTGACCGGATTCAGATCAAACGTTGGAAGGGGTTCGCGCGGCATGCCGGGCAAATCAGGGCCAATTGCGAGCCTGGTGATGTTTTTTGCCGACCACGACAACGACAAGGGTTGTTGCAATGGTCGTATGATCCATTCATCTGACCACTGCTTTTTGGATTAGCTGCCGCGCACCAATTTACCGTTTACGAAATGAATGCCACATTCGGATTTCGCTTCGCCGCGCCAGCGACCGGCGCGGGGGTCTTCGCCCTTTGCTACTGATGAGGTGCAGGGGGCGCAGCCGATGGAGGGGTAACCTTTAGCCACCAGTGGGTGAGGGGGGAGGTTGGCGGATTTTACGTAGTCGCGCACATCCTGCGGCCCCCAGTCGGCCAGCGGGTTTAGTTTTAGACGACCGTTGCTGTCATATTCAAATTTGGGCAGGTCAGCGCGTTCGGTGGACTGATACCGTTTTCGGCCTGTAATCCACCCTTCGAAGGGTGCCAGCGCCTTTTCTAGTGGCAATGTTTTGCGGAGGCGGCAGCAGGCGTCTGTGTTGCGTTTATGTAGTGTTCCGTCAGGATCAAAACCGGAGAGCGCACCGGGGTCCGGGCGAATGACGCGTAGGTCGGTGAGGCCGAGCTGGGCTGCGATATCTTGCTGATAGGTCAGGGTTTCGGGGAACAGCATACCGGTTTCGAGGAAGATCACCGGGGTGGCGCGGTCAATCTCTGCCACCAGATACAGTAGTGCGATGCTTTCTGCGCCGAAGGATGACACGAGGGCGACGCGGCCTTTTAGATCGCCGTTCAGAGCCTCGCTGAGCATGTCTTTGGCTGAAAGGCCATCGAACATGCGGTTGAGGACAGTTGCCCGCGCATTATCCGTTAACGCGGGAAGGAATGCGGGTTCGGCTTGGGCAGTATGCATTTTTTAGGCGGCCTTAGGTCCGGGTGGCGCGTCGTGCGTCTAGGGCGTTGGTGACACCGGAATAGCCGCGCTGATAGCCTATTGTCATGGACTTGGCCGCTGCATCCCAATGTGCCTGTGGCTGGCGATTGGAGAGTTTTTCGCTGACCTTCACCTCATCAAAGCCGCAGGCGCGAAGATAGGCGTATTGGTCTGCGATCAAGTGGCCAGTGGCACGCAGGCGACCGCTGAAACCCTGTTCACGCAGACGGCGGGCAATTGAGAACCCTCGGCCATTCGCGAAGTTTGGGAAGTTCACCGAAATCAGCGATACTTTGTCGAACCATGTGGGGAGGTCGGCGGTTTCGGTGTCGTGATCAATGTGCAGACCCAGATCGGATGCTGCAACGCCGCTTAAATCGCGGGTCACAGCATCGACAAGGGAGAGGATTGTGGGGCCGGAAAGGGCCTCGCCGGCTTCGGCAAAAGTCCAGTTGTCAGGGATAATCCCGCTATCGTCACGCAGCGTCATAGAGAACCTCTTTGAACGTATCCATGCCAAGGCGGCGATAGGTTTGCAGGAAGGTTTCGCCATCGTCGCGGCGGTCCAGATAAGCATCCACCAAGCGAGCGATGGCGTCTGTCACATCCTCATAGGCAAAGCCAGGGCCTGTTCGCTCGCCAATGGCGGCGGTTTGGGTGGCGTCGCCGCCGAGGGTGATTTGATAGCTTTCCACCCCGGCCTTATCGAGGCCGAGAATGCCGATATGGCCGACATGATGGTGGCCGCAAGCATTGATGCAGCCGCTGATCTTAATCGACAGCGGGCCAATTTTTTCCTGCAATGCGGCATCGCCGAACCGGTTGGACAAGTTCTGGGCGACTGGGATTGATCGGGCGGTGGCGAGGTTGCAATAATCCAGACCCGGGCAGGCGATGATGTCTGTCACCATGCCCTTGTTCGGTGCATCCAATCCCTGCGCCGACAGCTTACGCCAAACGGTGTAGAGCTGGTCTTTGCGGACATGGGGCAAGACGATGTTTTGTTCGTGTGTTACGCGGAGCTGATCCATCGAGTGTGCTTGCGCCACATCGGCGATGGCGCGCATCTGTTCAGATGTGGCATCGCCGGGCACGCCGCCAACCGGTTTTAGGCTGATAGTAGCGATGGCATAGCCGGGTGCCTTGTGGGGGTGAACATTCCGGCTGACCCACGCGGCGAAATCTGCATCTTCGCGCTGCATACGTTCGTACAGCACGCTGTCGTCAGCCAGCGTTTCGAATGTTGGCGGGGCGAAATAGGCCGCAATGCGGGCGCGTTCCTCTGCATCCGCCATGATGGCGCTGCGGTCGAGGCGAGAGAATTCTTCGTCGACCATCTGGCGGTATTCTTCGATGCCGCGTTCATGGACGAGGATTTTGATACGGGCTTTGTATTTGTTATCGCGACGGCCGTAGAGGTTGTAGACGCGCAGCGCGGCTTCCAAATAAGGGAGCAGGTCATCTTTGGGCAAGAAGTTCTGAAGGACCTTGCCAATCATGGGCGTACGACCGAGGCCTCCGCCGACTAGCAGCTTGTAGCCAGTCTCGCCCGCGTCATTGCGCACGATCTGAATGCCGATGTCGTGGACCTTGATGGCGGCCCGGTCTTCTTCGGCACCTGTTACGGCGATTTTGAATTTGCGACCAAGAAATGTGAATTCAGGGTGCAGCGATGACCACTGGCGGATCAGTTCTGCCGTTATGCGTGGGTCTTCGATCTCGTCCGGTGTGGCACCGGCGAAGGGGTCTGAGGTCGTATTGCGGATGCAGTTGCCAGAAGATTGGATGCAGTGCATTTCCACCGTTGCCAAATCGTCAAGAATATCAGGGATATCCTTTAGTTTTGGCCAGTTGAACTGAATGTTCTGTCGGGTGGTGAAATGGCCGTAGCCGCGATCATATTTCTCGGCGATATGCGCGAGCATCCGCATCTGCTCACCCCGCATCGCGCCATAGGGAATGGCGAGACGTAGCATGTAGGCGTGCAATTGCAGATAGACGCCGTTCATGAGGCGCAGAGGACGAAATTCTTCCTCGGTCAACGCGCCGGATAGGCGGCGCGAGACCTGATCGCGGAATTGGGCTGCACGTTCGGCGACAAAGGCGGCGTCGAACTCATCATAGCGATACATCAGCTTTGACCCTGTTAAGCGTTTTAGGCTGCTTTGGCGCGAGGGGTCGCGTCATAGCCATAGGCGAATGTTGGGTTGCGATCGGCGCGGATGGCTTCGCGACGAACGATTGGCTGTGGTGCGGTGTCGGTTGCCGACACCTCTACCAGATAAGGACCGACAACTTCGGATTCGAAACCGGCTGAACTGCCAAGCGCCTCGAGCTGCGTTGCTGCGTCTGGTGAATTCGCGATTGTGGCGTCAGCGATGTCGCGTGACCAGCTTGTGCCTGTCCACCATACGGCGTCGCCTTCGATCAGATGATTTGCGGTCAGGACGGATGAGATGAATTTCTTAGCCATGGTTTTTTCCTTCAAGCAACTTGGAGACGGCGCTGAAGCGCGGGTGAGCTGGCGGTATAGGGGAGGGTGCGTGGAGCGTTTGGTTCCACACGGGCATGTGCTGCGCGGATTGCCCGCAGTGCTTCGGAAAAGCCTGCGGCGATAACCGGTGGGCGGCTGTTGGAGCAGACCGCATCACCGATGACAAATACGCCGCGAAGGTCAGTTTCGCCTGTATCAGGTGTTGTGATTGGGCCAAGGCCAGTGATTTTGCCTTCAGCGATTTCAAGGCCGGCCTGAACGAGCAGGAGATCGGCGTTGTGATCAAGCACTGCGCCATTCACATCAACAGAAATGCGCCGCAAACGGCCACCGGGGGCATAGAGCGAGGCGATTTCGCCGTTGATCAGTTGCAAATGCTCTGACTTAACCGCGCGGTTCAGGTTGTCGAGCAGTCGGTCATCGGCGCGGAGGCTGCGTGAGTGGATCAGAACCACATTTTTGGCCCGGTCCGCCGCATCCAGCGCCAGATCAATTGCCGCAGCGCCGTCGCCAACCACTGCCACGCGGCGGCCAAAGGCGGCGTTTACATCGGTTGCTGCATAGCTGAGATCGCTGGTTGAAATGTCGTCAACGCCAGTGGCTGTTAGGCGGCGAGGGGTCAAGGCACCAGCACCACCTGCATAAACAACGGCAGCACCTGTTATCGTTTCACCCGTGTCGGTCTCAACATTGAAACCGTCATTTAGTGAGCCCCAAATAGAGCGGACGTGACGACCATAGAGGATTAGCGGGTCAAAAGGTGCGGCTTGATCCAGCAATTGTTGTGTAAGGGCACCGCCGCTGATCTCTCCCCAAGCGGGGGCGTCATAGATCATCTGCTCTGGATATAGCGCTGCGCATTGGCCGCCGGGATGGGGCTGACTGTCGATGATGATTGGACGCATGCCACAGAGACCCGCTTGAAATGCAGCATATAGGCCCACTGGTCCGGCGCCGATGATGATGAGCGGTTTAGCGATATTGGAGGTCATTTTACCTCTCCTCTGCGTTGCGTCGCTAGACAGATATAAAGATGAAAATGTGAATTGCAATAAATAACAAAAAAAATTATAGACAAAAATATATTACAAAAAAATAGTGTGTAATAAATTGCCCGAAGATTGCCTTATATTAATGGTTTGAATATAGAGCGTCATATTAGACGGAGTTCTTATGAAAGATTTTCTATTGCGCCCCATATGTGAGGTCGCACCCGGAGATGATGGTGCGTCATTGGTTAGATGGCCCATCAATTTCAAACGTATCGAAACGATCAGCTTGGATCGTGCGCCTAGAAGATTGCCCTTAAAGACCTTTTCGCCTGAGTTATTGCGGAATTTCACTTCGGAAAAAGCGCCTGTTCTGGGCGTGCCGATGGATTACCCCAGAATTATGGGCATTCTTAATGTAACGCCTGACAGTTTTTCAGACGGTGGGCAGCATAGTGCAGTTGATGAAGCTGTGGCCCGCGGTTTGGAGATGGCGCGTGAGGGTGCCGATTTCATTGATATTGGCGGCGAATCCACGAGGCCGGGGGCGGAGGTGGTATCACTCGCGCAAGAACAGGATCGTGTTTTGCCGGTGATCGAAGGGTTGATTGCAGGTGGGCTTAAGGCCCCGATCTCTATCGATACGCGGAATGCAGGGACGGCCCGTGCTGCATTCGCTGCTGGGGCGCGGTTATGGAATGACGTATCGGCGTTGACCCATGATCCTGCTGCGATAGAAACGGCGGTCGATTTGGATGCCACCGTCTGTTTAATGCATGCGCAAGGTGATCCATCTCACATGCAGGAAAACCCTAGCTATCGAAATGTGTTGATCGAAATCAACGCGTATTTAGAAGCGCGCGTAGAGGCTTGTGTTGCCGCAGGGTTGTCACGAGAAAAGCTGATCGTCGACCCGGGCATCGGGTTTGGTAAAACGCTGGAGCATAATGTTGAATTACTTTCGGGGCTTAGCGCCTTTCACGGAATTGGTTGCCCGGTGCTGTTGGGGGTTAGCCGAAAGCGGTTCATCGGTGTGCTTGGGGAAGAGCCGGAGGCCGCGAATCGGGCCCCAGGGTCGATTGCTGCGGCAATTGTTGGGGTGCAACAAGGATCACAGATCATCCGCGTGCATGATGTTAAAGAAACAAGACAAGCGGTTGCAGTTTGGGCTGTTGCAACTGGCTTTTGGGATTCAGAGCAATAGGTTATTAGCAAATGACTAAGGTATATGCTGACATGAAACTCTTTGGCACAGATGGTGTACGAGGCCGGGCAAACACCCACCCGATGACAGCCGAAGTTGCTATGCGATTGGCGATGGCCGCTGGGCGATATTTTTCCCGTGGTTCTCATCGGGTTGTGATTGGGAAGGATACGCGTTTGTCTGGCTATATGCTGGAAAGCGCAATGGAGGCAGGTTTTACGTCGACCGGGATGAATGTATTCCTGTTAGGGCCGATGCCAACACCTGCGGTTGGGTTAATCACGCGGTCGATGCGCGCGGATATTGGTGTGATGATTTCTGCGTCGCATAACCCTTACGAAGACAATGGCATAAAGTTTTTTGGTCCCAATGGCTTTAAACTGTCGGATGAGGATGAAGCCGGAATTGTCGCATTGATGGATGACCCACAGTTGGCTGCTGCTACCGATATTGGACGTGCACAGCGGATTGACGATGGTATGGGCCGTTATGTTGAAATGGCAAAAGCAACATTTCCCCGCCGAAAGAACCTTGAGGGTATGAAGGTCGTTATCGATTGCGCAAATGGTGCCGCCTATAAAACGGCCCCTACCGTATTGTGGGAATTGGGCGCAGATATCATTCCTATCGGAGTTGAGCCAAATGGCGTGAATATCAACGCTGGTGTTGGTTCAACGGCACCGCAAGCATGCATCGATACGGTTCTGCGAGAGCAGGCTGATATTGGTGTTGCATTGGACGGTGATGCGGATCGATTGCACATCATTGATGAAAAGGGCCGGATTGTTGATGGTGATCAGATCCTTGCCCTTATCGCGGACCGTTACGCCGAACGAGGCAAACTGGCCAATAATGGTGTTGTCGCGACGATCATGTCTAACATGGGGTTGGAAAAACACTTTCAAGGCGAAGGTTTAGATCTCCACCGTACTCCTGTTGGCGACCGTCATGTGGTGACGGCCATGCGGCGTGGTGGTTATAATGTTGGCGGAGAGCAATCTGGCCATGTTGTGCTGTCTGATCATGTCACAACCGGCGATGGCCTGATTGCTGCTTTGCAGGTTTTGGCAGCCGTGGCGGATCGCGAGCGTCCATCGTCTGAGGTCTGTGCGCTATTCGACCGCTGGCCTCAGGTTCTGAAGAATGTCCGCTTTTTGGGCGGGGATCCCCTGGCCAATAAAACGGTTAAAGAGGCTATTTCTGACGGCGAAGCCCAATTGGGTGATGCTGGTCGGCTTGTCATCCGCAAATCGGGAACTGAACCTTTGATCCGTGTGATGGGCGAAGGTACCGATGAAGGTTTGGTTGAGAAGGTCGTTCAATCGATCTGCGATGAGGTTGAAGCGGCTTAGGCTAGCGCAGACATTCGCGTTGTTTGAC
>JBMYPG010000170.1:0-7340 GCA_049600095.1 Pikeienuella sp.
GGGAGCAACGAGATCCCGGATCAAGTCCGGGACAGCACAGGTATTTTGAATGAACCGAAGAGCATGCCGTTTGGTGTAAGGCGGGCTTAATATTCGATAACTAAGGTAAATTTCACTGATGGCACGGTCTGCCATGCCAACAACCTGAGCCTCAACAACGGAAAAGGCCCCTGCCAGTATTGGCAGGGGCCTTATCTATTCGGCTGAGGTGAGCTGCGACTGTTACACGAACACGAAATCGCTTTCTGTTGGCGCTGAAAAGCCAACGCCTGCTAAAAATATGCTGTCGCCGCTCGCCATGTTGATCATTGTGCCGTTCTTGTGCTCGGCAAAGGTGAGGTCGGCGAAATCATAGCCGGTGATCTGTAGGACATCCTCGCCCAAAGCAAATTCCTTAATCACATCGTCGCCATCGCCGAGCGTGAAGTTGACCGTATCGACGCCAAGCCCGACATAGATTTTGTCGTCGCCTGTTCCGCCGGTCAAAACATCGTTGCCGTTGCCGCCGGATAGTTTGTCATCGCCAGCGCCGCCGGTCAGCACGTCTGCGCCGGTGCCGCCTTTCAACTTGTCAGCACCAAGGCCGCCGTCCAGAATGTCATCGCCGTCTTTACCAAATAGCCGGTCATCGCCGTCACCGCCGCTGAGTTCGTTTGCGCCTGTTGTGCCGCCGATGATGTTGTCGCCTGCGTTGCCGGTGCCATTCAGGTCGCCGCCCTTCAGACGCAGGATCTCTGCATTATCGGCCAATGTGTAGTCGTCGATTGTTGAGGTAACGCGGTCTTTGCCCTCGCCGGAAAGCTCCGTCACTACATCTGATACATGGTCGACGTAATAGTGGTCATCGCCAGCACCCCCGGTCATCTGATCGGCGCCAGAGCCGCCCTTTAACAGGTCGCCGCCATCGCCGCCGTCCAATGTGTCTGCGCCGGTGGAGCCGAACAGGATGTCATTACCGCTGCCGCCGGATAAAGAATCCGCACCTGCCTCGCCGTACAATTTATCATTATCATCGCCGCCGGTGACTGTATCGGCACCGTCACCTGCCTTGATCTTATCGGCGCCGGCGCCACCGCTGATCACGTCGTCACCAGCCTCGCCATGCAGACGATCATCGCCGTCCAGCCCAGCGATTACATTGTCGCTTTCATTCCCGACCAACATATTGGCGCTGGCGTTGCCGGTGGCGTCGATCTCTCCTGCCCCGTTGATCAACCACAGATCCTCAAAATCGGCGCCTAGTGTTAGCGAGATTTCGGATTTCACCTTGTCGTGGCCCCCGCCGCCAACCTCTGAAATGCTGTCGCCGATCTGGTCGATGAAATAGACATCGTTGCCGGTGCCACCCACCATCGTATCGGCCCCGTCGCCGCCATCCAGAAAATCGGCCCCCGCGCCGCCGGTGATGATGTCATCGCCAACCCCAGCACGAACAAAGTCATCGCCGTCGCCGCCATCAACATTATCGTTGCCTTGGCCCGCGATGATCTTGTCGTTACCACCATAGCCAAAGATAATGTCGTTGTTGCCATCATCCGCATCGACCTTGTTACCCTCTGCATCCACATAACCACCGCGCATGAAATCATTACCCGCAGTGCCATCAACATGACTGGCGACAATATTCACCGTCGCCGTTTCGGCCTGCCCCTCCACATCCTGCATGGTGTAGGTGAAAGAGTTGCTGGAGGCATCGGCATCTGCCGTGATGGTCAATGTCTGGTCAGCATTCAGCGTTACTTTTTCACCACCGGCCAGCGTGATTGTGCCATCCACCACAATGGCTTGCCCATCAATATGAGTGATCGTTAGCGCGCCTTCTTTGACCGAACTGTCATTGGCCAAAACATCCAGCACCTTAAAACCCTGCGTCGTCACTCCGGTACTGTCGTCAACCACCGTCACCTGCTGTTGGGTGTTAAAGGTGACAAAGGCGGTATCAGTGACCCCTTGATCGCTCTCAACCCGATAACTGAACGTGTTGGTGCCAACTGTACCCGTCGCAGTTGTTGTCACAGTGCCATCAGCGTTCAAAGTGATCTGCTCACCAGTGGCCAAAGTTACAGTCTCACCAATGGCAATATCCTCACCATTGATCTGCGTGATGGTCAGTGACCCGACACCATTGTGCTCATCATTGCTCGTCAGATCGAAAGTATTGGTATCGCCCTGAAATGTAGCCAGTGCATCATCAACACCAACGACTGACGACTGGATCATATTGGTGCCGATCAACAGGTTACTGTCGTAAATCGCATCTCCGGCATCGGCGACACCGATTTTCAGCGTGTTTTCCACACCGATATTCACCGCTGCCGACATACTCAGCGTGATGGTGAACCCGTCCATTTCTGTGTTGGCACCATCGGCCTGATTATCCACAAACAGGTTAGAGTTATTGACGGAGTTCACCGCATCGACCGAGGTTTGGCCCGCACCAATGGCAAGCTCCACCTGCACGCCATTCACCCAAACGCCGATGCTGTCGTTGAAACCGGCAAAGACAAATTCCGGGTATTCTTCGGACCCAAAGACAAACTGGAATTTCAGCGTATCGCCGTTGGGAATGAAGGTAGATTCCAGAAATGCGCCGTCAAATGTGCTCTGACCAGCGGCATCATTAAAGTCACTATCACCATCAACCCCGGTGGTATTGGTCGACGTGCTGCCGCTTTGGTTAACATCGCCCGAAGCATTGGTAACATCGGTTGCATGACCGGTTGAAAAGATAACGCCCGTATCAGAGGGCGTAATATCCACCGCCGTCGTATCACCGCCCGAGAATATACCGGATGAAAGGTCATCGCCATTATAGGTCGCGGTGACCACTGTTACACCGGGGCCGAATACGTTTTCGGCCATTTCTATCGCGGTGGCGGTTGTATCGATGTTTAACTGGGCAGCGGTTGCCATATCTTTTCGATCCTATCGGCTTATTGGTTCGGCGCAGCGCGCGCATCTTCGCTCCAACCAATGCAGGAACCTGGCCAACCCGTGGGCCGTCAAATTTTCTTAATGAAATCAACATTGTGTGAAATGCTGGCGGCGTTCCTGTCCTCAAATGAAACGGTTAAGCAGCCCGATTTGAAACGTTAAGAACACCTTGATCGCGGTAAATCCGGCGCTTGCCATCATTCCCGCGCTGTTGACATGTCGCACATCTGTGACCCCGCATCCCTTGCTTGGCCGTTGCCTGTCCGCCGTATAGCCGTTACCTGTGTCGCCATGTCTATTTGGCGTTATGCAAACCCCGCAGAATTCATGCGCATTTCGGGCCCGGTTGTGCCCGTGGCTGCTGTCCTTGGTGCCGCCGGCGTTATTGTCGGCGCAGGATGGGGGCTGTTCTTTACGCCCAGCCATTATGAACAAGGCGAAAGCGCGCGCATTATCTATATCCACGTGCCAAGCGCGATGTTGGCCATCAACATCTATTTCGTCATGGCCATCGCTTCGGCCATCGGCTTGGTCCGCCGCCACCATGTGTCATTTCTGGTGGCCAAGGCTGCCGCACCAATTGGCGCTGGCATGACCGCACTGGCCCTGATAACCGGGGCGCTTTGGGGCGCGCCAACATGGGGAACATGGTGGGTCTGGGACCCGAAACTTACCTCTGTCCTGATTATGATGTTCTTCTACATCGGCTATATCGGTCTGTGGAATGCAGTCGATGACCCGGATAAGGGCGCTGATCTAACCGCTGTCCTTTGCCTCGTGGGCGTCGTTTTCGCTGTCATGTCCCGCTATGCAGTCGAAATTTTTGACGGCCGCACTTTGCACCAACCGGCCAGCCTGTCACTGGATGAGGAGGAAAACGTCAGCAACGTTTATTATATCCCGCTACTGGTCACCTTGGCGGGTTTCTACATGACATTCCTATCCTTACTGCTGGTTCGCGCGCGCACAGAAATTCGCCTTCGCCGCGCCCGGTCAATTGTGATGCAAGGGGCGCGTGACTGATGCAAATGGTAACTGATATGGGCGCGCACGGCATTTATGTGTGGCCATCTTACGCCGCCTTCGCCGCAATCTTTTTGGGCATGGCTGCTTGGACGATTGTCAGCAACCGGCGTGCCCGCACACGGCTGGCTGAATTAGAAGCACGTCGAAAGGCCCAGAAATGACCGATCAAAACGAAGAACCCAAATCAAGCCTGTTTCTGAGGTTTCTGCCAGTCATCGGGTTCATCGCAGTCGCCGGTGCATTTTACTTTGGCCTTATGCGTGAGGATTCGCGCACTTTGCCATCGACTTTCATCTCCAAACCCGCACCGCAATCTGAATTGCCCGCTTTGTTGGACAGTAAACCCGGTTTCCCGGCTGATCTGGCAGACGGCAAGGTCAAGATCGTGAACATCTGGGCCAGTTGGTGCGGCCCCTGTCGCGTGGAGCATCCTTTCCTCATGCAATTGGCAGCAGAGGGCGTAGAGATTTACGGGTTTAACTATAAAGATCAGGCTGGTCAGGCGATCAGCTTTCTGAATGAACTGGGCGATCCTTATACGCGCGTTGGCTCCGATGCCTCTGGCCGGTCAGGCATTAACTGGGGTGTCTACGGCGTGCCGGAAAGCTTTGTCATCGATGGCAAGGGAATCATTATCTATAAACACGTTGGCCCGATCCAGGGCCGCGATCTCGACACCAAAATTCGCCCTGCATTAGAGCACGCGAAAAACGGCTAAAGCGAAATCTGCACCAATAGGCGCAATTTTACCTAAATCGCCGGGATTGCTTGCCTCCGGTTAACTTTGGTTGAGCGATCAAACGCTAGGCTGACCCTCATGCAAATGCAGGAGGGTGGGCCTTGTCACAAGATCTCAAAGACCAAAGCATCAAACCGGTGGAAATGCTGGTGCGATACGTCAGGTTCTGCACGTCAGGCGCGTTGGTCACGCTGGCCTGTGCCGTCATCGCCCTCAATTCGGCAATGCTGCCCGGCTCGGCTCCGGCTGTTCAAACCCTCTTGGCCCCAATCTTTGGCATTATTTTGGCATCGACCTTCGTTGTCATAACGCTCGCTGCGGGGCTGACCCGGCGTCTGCGCCAACGGTTGTTGGTGATGGAGCAAGCGCAGGCAAAATTTGCCAGAACTGCCCTCATTGACCCTTTGACCAACCTGCCCAATCGCGCCCATTTGGTTGACCACCTCAACCGGACCCTGGCCGCAGCCCAACGCAAGGGCCGACGCGTTGGTATTTGTCAGGTTGACCTAACGGGTTTTGGCCGGATTAACGACAATCTGGGCCGCGCCACCGGCGATGCGGTGTTGGCAGAGGTCGCGGCGCGGTTAAACGCAACAACCAGACAGGCAGAATTTCTTGCGCGGATCGGCGAAGACCGCTTCGTGCTCGTGGCCCCCGAAATCGAAGAACATTCGGAACTTTCCATTCTCCTAAAACGCCTGCGGATCGAAGTGGCCAAACCTATCGACACAATGGGCGGCGAAATCACACTGGGCCTCTGCGCCAGCATCGTTCATGCAGAACAAAATCAGACCAATGCAGAACAAGTGCTGGCTGATGCCGCCATCGCCCTTGCCACAGCCAAATCCAACGGTCCCGATCGGACCAAATTGTTCACTCCGGATTTGCGCACCGCACATGAAGCCCGCCAGATCATGCGCGAAGAGTTGAACATTGCACTCGACAGTAATCAGATAGAGCCGTGGTTCCAGCCTCAGATCAACGCCCGCACCGGCAAGATCAGCGGTTTTGAGGCGCTGGCCCGCTGGCGCCATCCCAAACGTGGCCTGCTTGGCCCGACCGTATTCCTCGATTCGGTGATGGAATTTGGCCTGTCGGATCGATTATCAGAGGCTGTATTGGCCCAATCGCTGGAGGCTTTGTGTGATTGGCGAAGGTTAGGGTTGGATGCGCCAAAAATCGGGGTGAATTTCTCAGCCATCCAATTGTCCGATCCTTTCACCGCCGAGAAAATCAAATGGCAGGTCGAAACCCGCGACCTCGATCCAGAGGATATTTGCATAGAAGTGCTGGAATCGGTTTTCATGGACGACGCCTCAGATGCAGCAGGCAAAACTGTTGCGGCACTATCCCGCGCTGGCTTTATGATTGATCTCGATGATTTTGGCACCGGCAGGTCATCCATCGCCAGCCTGCAGCGTTGCCCTGTAAGCCGGATCAAGATTGACCGCAGCTTCATCACCGAAATCGACATCGATAAGCAACAGAAAAAGGTCGTCGGCGCGATGATCGACCTCGCACATTCCTTGGATGTGGAGGTTCTGGCCGAGGGGGTGGAAACTGACAGCCAACGCAATCAGCTTATGGCGATGGGCTGCGAATACCTCCAAGGGTTCGGCATCGCCCGCCCCATGCCCGCTGATGAGATTGCCAGCTGGGTGCTAAAGACAGCCCCAAGCGACATCAGGACCGGATAAACCCGCTGAGACAAGCCGGGCCTTGAACCATCAGCCGGTCTGAGTATGTTGCGGCGCAATACGCCCGCACCGAACAGGCGCGGGAACCATGGGCAGCAAAGGCGTGATCAGATGAGCAAGACCAACCCCGGCAACTTTTTTGAAGACTTCAAAATCGGGCAAGTGATTGATCACGCAACGCCACGCACAGTGACCGAAGGCGACCGCGCCCTTTATGGCGCGCTCTATCCAACCCGATTTGCCTTGTGGTCATCAGCAGATTTTGCCGCTGCCTCAGGTTTGCAGGGCGCGCCGGTAGAGGATTTGATCGGCTTTCACATCGCCTTCGGCAAAACCGTGCCAGACATTTCACTAAACGCCATGGCTAACCTTGGTTATGCGGAATGCCGTTTCCACCGCCCGGTACAGGTAGGCGATACGATCAGCACGTCGTCTGAGGTTATCGGTCTCAAGCAAAACTCCAACGGCAAGACCGGCGTGGTTTATGTTCGCTCCACCGCCCGCGATGGCGCTGGCGAAACAGTCATCGAATGGGCGCGCTGGGTGATGGTGCGTAAACGCGATGTTGATGCGCCAGCCCCCGAAACCGTATTGCCAAACCTTGCTAAAAACGTTGATGCATCAGACCTGATCATCCCTGATGGGCTGAATTTCACCGACTATGATTTCGCGGCAGCGGGAGAGGCTCATCGCTGGGGCGACTATGAAATCGGCGAGAAAATTGACCATGTTGACGGTGTGACGCTGGAAGAGGCAGAGCATATGATGGCCACGCGCCTGTGGCAGAACACGGCAAAGGTCCACTTCAACATCGACGCCCGTGGCGGTGCCGCGCGCTTAATTTATGGCGGCCACATCATCTCTCTGGCCCGCGCGCTCAGCTTTAACGGCCTCGCAAACGCCCAGATGATCGCCGCAATCAACGCCGGCGCCCACACCGCCCC
>JBMYPG010000171.1:0-7306 GCA_049600095.1 Pikeienuella sp.
GTCCGAATTATCCTGAAGAAAGTCTGCCAATCTGGGCTGGAGCCACATTGTGTTGAAACTTGCGTAGGACTGGACAAGCAGCACGTCCGGTTCCTCAGGCTCCTGAATGCGCCGCGTGGCTTTGATAATGCCCTGAATGTGTTCGCGGACTGGCGGGTAATATTGCTCGCCAGCCGGTGTCAGTTCGACCGAACGGCTTGTGCGTTCCAGCAGTTTAACGCCGATTGTTGTTTCTAATGCTTTGACCTGGTGGCTGACTGCCGCATGCGTCACACAAATCTCGTCAGCGGCCTTTCGGAAACTCTTGTGACGCGCCACCGCCTCAAAAGCGCGCAGTGAAACCAGCGTGGGCATGTGAGTGGTCATTGCTGCATCTCCTCGATGAAATCAATTCTGCTTACCCTTAAGCAGAGTTATCCGACGACGGGCGCGAATGCCGCAGGGTTTTGATACTCTTTTTATAACCTGTCAGGGGGTCGCACGCAATTTGCGGTGCGATGTGATCGGTTAGAATTTCTTGATGAAAGAAAATTTCTTTCAATTCTTCGACTGGGTGAGAAATGCCAGATTAGCAGGTAAAGAAGCTCAAGGATTCCACCTTCATGCCACCATTGTCACCGCTCTCTAATGCCTATGGCTATTGATGATATCAAATCAGGCTTTGATCGGGACATCATCATCGTGCCGATTGGAGATGGTGAAGGTTATGAAGAGTGGATAGGCGAGGCCGAGAGCAGCTTTGATTTCCCGGACTTCGATGAAAACCAAACGGCAACCTTGTTTTACACAACCGGGACCACCGGCAATCCCAAGGGGGTGAGCTATTCACATCGGCAGTTGATCCTTCACACATTGGGCGTGGCCATGGGCGACCAATGGAGCAACATTATACAACCCTTTTTCACCATTCCAGCGCTCGCGATCGCAGGGCTGCATGTCCGCCAAATCATGGGGTATTGCTTCATCGCATTTATCTGGACCGGTTTGATATTTGGCACCGCGCTATTGCTGTACTGAATCAAGAACCGAGGCGACGTAAAATAGGAAGTGTCGCCTCGGTTCAACGCGTAAATAGAGGTCATGAAAATGGAAAACAACATTCGCGAATTGCTCACCTCAACCCACTGGGGAACATATGTGGTGGATACGATAGATGGACGTGTCTCGGCGCTGCGCGGGTTTGATCACGATCCCGATCCATCGCCGATTGGGCCGGGGATTGTGGATGTCTTGGAGGGGCCGACGCGGATCATGGCCCCGATGGTGCGTAAAAGCTGGCTGGAGGGTGGTCCGGGTGCCGCAGGCGAGAAGCGCGGTTCGGATGAATTCATAGAAGCCACCTGGGACGAAGCCAACCGGCTTGTCGCGAACGAGTTAGAGCGCGTTCGCAAAACCCATGGCAACCAGGCGATCTATGCGGGTTCCTACGGCTGGGCCAGTGCTGGCCGTTTTCATCATGCACAAAGTCAGCTCAAGCGGTTTCTGAATTGTATTGGCGGCTATACCGGATCAAAGAACACTTATTCCTTTGCCGCCGCCGAGGTTCTGGTGCCGCATATTCTCGGCACGTTCCGGGGGCATTTGGACACCACAACCAGCTGGGAGAGCATTGCCACGGATTGCGAGCTGTTCGTCGCTTTCGGCGGAGTCCCTCTAAAGAATGGCCAGATCAGCCAGGGCGGCACCGGAGCACACGTACAGAAAGGCGGATTGCTTGCCGCACACGAGGCGGGCGTCAAGTTCGTCAACATCTCTCCTCTAAGGTCGGACCTGCTGGATCAGGTCAACGCAGATTGGCTGGCGATACGTCCCAATACGGACGTGGCGCTGATGCTCGGACTCGCACATGTGCTTCTCAGCGAAGGTCTCCATGACCGTTCTTTTCTGGACCGCTATACGGTTGGTTTCGATCGTTTCGCCGGATATCTTTTAGGCGAGGCGGATGGCATTCCAAAATCATCTGAATGGGCTGCAGAAATCTGCGAGATACCTGCCGATACCATCCGTGATTTGGCCCGTCGCATGGCGCGCAGCCGTACTATGATCTCAACCGCCTGGGCTTTGACACGTCAGGATCACGGCGAACAACCCTTTTGGGCGGCTATCGCACTGGCCTCAATGCTGGGACAGATTGGGTTGCCCGGCACGGGGATCGGTTTTGGCTATTCTGCGTTGAACACTACCGGGCTGAATCGCACGCCAATCAACTACGCGTCCTTTCCGCAGGGTCATAATCCTGTGCCGGATTTCATCCCTGTGGCCCGTGTGACCGAAATGCTGGAGAAGCCCGGCGGGAAATTCGAGTATGACGGCGCGTCTTACGAGTTTCCCGACATCCGGCTCGTCTGGTGGGCTGGCGGCAATCCGTTCCACCACCATCAGGATCTGAACCGGATGCGCCGGGCCTGGGCCAAACCAGAAACCATCATCGTCAACGAATGGTGCTGGAACGCACTGGCCAAGCATGCCGATATCGTACTGCCCTGTACCACATCACTGGAACGCAGCGACATCGCGCTCACACCCAAAGACCCCTATCAGGTGGTTATGGATCAGGCGATCGAACCAGTGGGACAGGCGCGTGATGATCACGAAATCCTACGCGGCATTGCCACCATCATGGGCGTAGAAGAGGTTTTCACCGAGGGCCTCCGCCCGGAGGAATGGCAGCGCTGGATCTGGGACATCTCGCGCCAGCAAGCGGCGGAGCAAGGCGTTGAACTGCCCGATTGGGAGAATTTTCAGCGCGACGGTTGGATCAAGATACCGACGCCCGAAAAGCCAACGATCATGATGCAGGCGTTCAGAGACAACCCAGACGCCAATCCATTAGCCACACCGTCAGGCAAGATCGAGATCTATTCGGAGACCATCGCAAACTTTGGCTATGAAGACTGTCCGGGCCATCCAACCTGGATGGAGCCGACCGAATGGTTGGGCCGAGCAGATCCGGACCACCTTCATATGATTTCAAACCAGCCACGCAACAAGCTGCACAGCCAGTTGGATCATGGTGCAGTCAGCCGCGCAGACCGCCCCAAGGGAGTGGAACTCGTATCAATGAATCCTGTTGATGCCGCCACGCGCGGGCTGGAGGAGGGGCAAATCGTTCGCATTCACAACACCCGCGGCGCATGCCTTGCCGAACTGATGATTAGCGAGGGCATCCGACCTGGCGTTATCCAGGTCGCCACCGGAGCATGGCTTGACCCGGATGGCAGCCTCTGCCGCCGTGGCAACCCAAACATGCTCACCCTCGACAAAGGCACGTCAAGTCTGGCCCAAGGCCCCGTGGCACACTCCTGCCTCGTCAAAATAGAAGCCGAAGAACTTGCTGCTGAAGCATAAGAAAGTCCATCACCTTAACAATTTGCAGAAAATTCAATTACCTCCCCTACTAGCCGGCCAGTTCACGAATTGCGCCGGCACCTTTTTCCGGAGACTCGGTAGGGTCAAGTGCAGACTTCATCCGCACCATCCGCGTTCCGCAAATTTGCCGATTGAAATTTTCTGAATTGTCGACGAACAGCCGATCTTCCCGCTGCCTTGCTGCGCTGAAATCTCAGCGCCTGCAGCAATTCTCGTGCTGCAAGCGCGCGCAGCGAGGAAACAAGGCTTCTGCTGTGGGCTCTGAACCTGATTTCGCCGCTTACTGTCGGAATGCCCGCTGCCAGATTGCGAACGGCACACGATCATCCTGATAGTTCGGTAAACCCGTGCATTTGCAGATGTTTCTCCTGAAAGTGTGGTGATTTGGCGAAAGGCTGTTCTCAGAGTTCCGCGGCACTGCGTGTTGCTGTGACACCGCATGGCCGCGAAGAGACCAACCTCTGAATTTGCTTTTTTCGCTGCGCGCGCTCGCAGCACGAATATCTCTGCATTCGCATAGTCTGGAACGATGCAGGGCGGCCAAGAAAGCCGCCATTCGTGCGCGGCGCGGCATGGAATCAAGTTTGAAGGATCAAGTCGCGGACAAAGGGTGAACTCGCTGCGTTTGCACCAAGGTCTGCAATCTCGAGTAACTGGCCACACGTGTGCGGCCGGTCTCAGGTCGGCTCCGCTTCACCGGGAGCTGGGATGTTCAGCCGGTTTCACCGAATCCTTTCGGTACTGGTAGATCAGGCAAGGTCACCGCACGTTTTTGCAGGGCCCGCCCGATGACCACGCGGCTGATTTCCGTCGTCCCGTCCACGATCCGCAGCATTTGTGCAAGACGGGACAAACGGTCCAAACCATAAGGCTGCAACAGCCCCATGCCGCCCAGCACTTGCGTACAAGTATTTGCAGCCTTCACTGCGGCATCTGGCACAAACCGTTTGGCATGGGCGGCCATCAGTGGGCCTTCGGGCGTGCCAAGGACCTCTGCCGCCTTGCGGTACAGCAGTTTCGAGGCTTCAAGATCGGTTGCAACCTCGCCCAGCATCCACTGGATCCCGTCCAGATCGAGATTCTTGCCACCAAACATCTTGCGGTTCTTGGAATAGGACAGCGCCGTATCCAGGGCCGACTGCATCAATCCACAGCAACCCGATGCGATTGAGACGCGGGCGATGTCGATCGCCATGAGCGAACCTTGCAGACCCTGACCGATTGGCAGGATGATGTTGTCTTCACTGACCACGACCTTGTCCATGTACATCTCGGACATAGGCAGGAAGTTGTAGGATGGCGTGTCATACATCGGGCCGAAGCTCAGGCCCGGAGCATCAGCGGGAATAGCGATCATCGCCATGTCTTTGTGGCCGGGTGCGTCACTGGTTTTGACCACGGTGAAATAGATATCAGCCTCGGTCGCCAAGCTGACCCATGCCTTCGCACCGCTGATCGTCCAAGTGCCGTCATCATTGATCACAGCCCGCGAATACATGTTTGTTGCGTCCGACCCCGATTGCGGTTCGGTCAGTGCAAAGTTCGCCAGCTTGCGGCCAGAGGTCAGATCCCGTGCCCATTTTTCCTTGAAGGCATCTGTGCCATAACCGCAGCCCGCGAAGGTGCAGATGTTATGCATCGACAGGGCAAAGGCATAGGCACCATCGCCCAGTCCCAGTTGTTCGTAGACCTGAATGCCCTCTGAAAGGGGCAAGCCTTGGCCGCCAAACTCTTCGGGGGCGTAGAGCCCCGTCAGGCCAGCGGCCCCGGCTTTGTCCGACGCATCACGGGGCCATGTCTTCGCGGCGTTCCAGGCGTCCACATTGGGCAGGATGACCTGCTCGGCGTGGTCGCGTGCGGCTTGGAGTATGGTGGCGAGTTTGTCTGACATTGGTCGGTCCTTTTGTGAGCGGCTATTTTCACATGACGCCACACTTCAGAACCTGCTGAGCAGGCAGCGGGTCAAGCTTCTAGAGGAGAACCAGGTGAGAACGCCATGTACTGCGCAAGATTTAGCAGGAGAAACTTCTTCGCTCTATCTCGCGTGGTGACAGGGTATTGTCCAAAAGTGACAAAAAGTGCGTCTCAGATATTCGTCCTGCGATACGAACTGGGGGTGCTGCCGGTCCAGCGTTGAAAGGCCCGGTGAAAATTGGCAGCAGAGGAAAAGCCGACATCATGTGCGATGGCCTCGACGCTTTTGCGTCCCGCCTGCAGGTCGCGGATCGCGATGTCGCGCCGCAGGGCATCCTTGATCGCCTGAAACGAGGTCCCATCCGCTTGCAACCTGCGGATCAGGGTGCGCGGGGTCATGTGCATTGCGGATGCTGTCTGGGTCAGGGTCGCCGCGTCCCATCCCGTTTGGCCCAGATAAGTGCGCACCCGCAGCGATTGGGTGTGCTCGCGCGAAGAGGTGAAAATCCAGTCCCGGGGCGCGTTTTGCAAAAACCGGTCAAGATCAGATGTGCTACGCGCTTGCACAGGGCCCAGAGCGTTCGGGGAGAAGGAGATCGCAGTGGCGGGTTGGCCAAACTGAAAGGGTGCGGGAAAGATAATCGCGTAATCCTGATTAAAGTCCGGGCGATCAAACGCGAAATCAACGGCTTTAACCGGAACCTCATGCCCTGCCAGCCAAGACATGAGCCCGTGCGCAAGTTTGAGGATCAGCATGTGGCCAAACCGTTGTACAGGCGCATCTGTTTGCGGGTTCAGGCTCAGTGTGAGGGCGCTGTCAGTGTCATCCAGATCAAACTGATAGTCATCCAGCAGCAAATTCCAGAAGGTCGAAAACCGGTAAAGTGCAGATGGCAAGGATGTGGCTTCGCGCACTGTCGTCAGAAGGTGTTGCAGGGCACGCGGTCGCACGGGCCTGCTCCAAAGCCCCATCATCTCATCGCCGGTCTCAACTGCAGCAAGTTGATAGAGGCAAACGATCTGATCCAGCGTGACGCGACCATTCGGCGAGCGCGTATCCGCGTTCAGACCGGACCGGCTCAGCAGCGAAGCCATCTGCGCCTCTGGGCACAGGGCACGCAGCGCCGCCAGCCAGTCATCGACAAACTGGCTGGAAACCGTGGAAAGGATCGTTGGCGCGACATTGGTCATAACGCCTCAGGAGGTATCACCAATTCCGGTCGACATGAAACGCAGGCTTGCAGATGGCGACCCTCGCAGATGACAGAATGTCAATGTCTCAACCAGATAACGCTCTGCTTGAACTAATTTCAGTGGGGTCAGGCGACTTCGAACAGTGCTGCGGCGCCCATGCCTCCGCCGACACACATGGAGGTCACCACGTATTTCACGCCACGACGACTCCCCTCAATTAGAGCATGCCCGACTTGTCTCGCACCTGTCATGCCGTAGGGGTGGCCAATCGATATTGCACCGCCGTTCACGTTGTAGATTTCGGGATCGATCCCAAGATGGTCACGGCAATACAGAACCTGGCAGGCAAAGGCTTCGTTAAGCTCCCAAAGGCCGATGTCTTCGATGCGAAGACCTGCATTCTTCAGCAGCTTTGGAATTGCAAAGATCGGGCCGACCCCCATCTCTTCCGGTGCGTTTCCTGCAACAGCCATGCCGCGATAAATACCCAGCGGTGTGAGACCCTGTTGCTCAGCCATTTTGCCTTCCATGAGCACACAAGCCGAGGCCCCGTCAGAAAGCTGGCTTGCGTTTCCGGCAGTGATCAGTCCTCCTTCGACAACCGGGTTCAATGCCCCGAGTGTTTCGGCCGTCGTACCCGGCCGGTTGCCCTCGTCTTTTGACAAGGTCACCTCTTCCAAGGTTTCCTCTCCGGTTTCGCGGTTCTTGACGCGTTTGATCGTGGTAATCGGGACGATCTCGTCATCAAAGGCGCCAGCGGCCTGAGCCCGGGCCGTCCGGGCTTGGGAAAGGGCGGCGTATTCATCCTGCGCCTCGCGGCTGATCCCAT
>JBMYPG010000172.1:0-7261 GCA_049600095.1 Pikeienuella sp.
CATTATGTTTTTGGCGCAGAAAACAAGCGACCGCGTTTGCCGAACACTATAGAAGCATCTGATGACATCTGAACAGCGAAACGCAGAATTGGTTTTTGACAGCGCTTATTCGTGGCAACGAATGGCGATTGGCATTTTGATTTCAATTATCGGAACGGCTGGGTTGTGGATTGCCGTTTTGGTGCTGCCCGCCATTCAGGATGAATTCGGGGCAGGGCGCGGCGGGGCGAGCTTGCCTTACGTACTGACCATGACAGGCTTTGCTGTCGGCAACTTTACCTTTGGCCGCCTGATTGACCGCCACGGATTTGCACTGAGTCAGTTGGGCGCGGCTGTTTTGGTTGCCGCCGGTTACGTCGCCACAGCATATGCGCCCAGCTTTACGATCGTTACGGTGGCTCATTTCCTGATTGGGCTGGGATGTGCGACAGGTTTTGGCCCGCTAATGGCCGATGTGTCACTCTGGTTTCATCGCCGCCGGGGCGTTGCGGTTGGTTTGGTCGCCTGCGGGAATTACCTGTCCGGCGCAATTTGGCCCCTTGGGTTGGCAAATCTGTTGGCTGAGGACGGGTGGCGGGCCGTCTATCTGACTATGGCAGCTATCACGATTCTCGCGGTGCCGCCCTTAACATTACTGATGCGCCGCCGACCACCTGCTGAAACTATGGCGGCGGCGGCCGGATATGCAGCGGCTGCGGCACGAAATGTTTCGCTCAGCCCACGAGCATTAACCGCCCTGCTGATGATCGCCGGGCTGGCCTGTTGCGTGGCCATGTCGATGCCCCAGGTCCATATTGTCAGTTACTGCGTTGATCTGGGGTACGGGCCCGCTGTGGGCGCAGAGATGTTGTCCTTGATGCTACTGGGCGGGGCAGTGTCCCGATTTGCATTCGGCATGTTATCCGATTGGTTGGGCGGCGTGCGGACTGTTCTGATCGGCTCTGTCCTCCAATGCATTGCCCTTTTGATTTACCTGCCTTTTGACGGGCTGCCATCCCTTTATGTCATCAGCACGGTATTTGGCCTTAGTCAGGGTGGAATCGTTCCGGGCTATGCTGTGATCGTTCGGGAGTACCTGCCGCCAGCAGAAGCAGGTGAGCGCGTGGGAATCGTTTTGATGTCCACGGTGTTGGGGATGGCCCTTGGCGGATGGATGTCTGGTTGGATATATGACTTGACCGGCTCGTATAGTGCTGCATTTCTGAATGGAATCGCTTGGAATTTGCTAAATATGGGGGTCTTGGCGCTGTTCCTGTTCCGAGGGCGCGTGAAACCTTCGCTTCGGGCCAATGCCTTGCCTTGACGGGCAAGCGAGTCGCGCCTAAAAGGCGCTCTCAGAATTCAGCGACGTCGTGGGCGGCGCTAGGTAAGATCTAAGCCGAGGAAGTAGATATGTCCCGTCGTTGCGAACTGTCTGGCAAAGGCGTGCTGACCGGCAACCGTGTCAGCCACTCAAACATTAAAACCCGTCGTCGGTATTTGCCGAACCTGAACCCTGTTACGCTGATGAGCGAAACATTGGGCCAGGCTTTCCGGTTCCGTATCACAGCCCATGCGCTTCGGTCTGTCGACCACCGTGGCGGTTTGGATGCGTTTTTGGCTAAAGCCAAAGACAGCGACCTGTCAGTGCGTGCACTGAAAATCAAAAAAGACATCGCGAAGGCTCAGGCCGAAGCCTGATTGCTTATTCAGCGATTGTTGCTGTGGCGACGCTGTAGGTTGACCCTCAGCGTCGTCTTTTGCATGTCTTGATGCCATGAACCGCGTCCTTTCCATATTCATCGCCTTAGCGCTTGTCGTGTCAGTTTGGCCGAGATGGTCAATGGCTGATGGGATTGAGGGTGTTTTATGCGCTGCCGATGGTGGGCGTCTCATCGTCGTCTTCGATGCCGAAACCGGTGCGCCAGTTGAGCCCAGTATTGTGTTTGACCGCTGCGGCGACTGTACCGCAGCAAACGGGGATGTGCTCGTTTCGGCAGTGACGGTGGCGTCGGTTGAACAATCAACGAGCACAAAACCGCAATTTACCCCACAACCGGTATTACTGCACACCCTGCCTGCACACCAAGCGCGGGGCCCCCCTGTTTGAGAAGTGATCAACAATCTCAATCACACTGAAACAGGACTAAATATATGAAATCCCTATTGTTATCAGCAGCATTTGTAGCTGCCTCTGCCGTTGGTGCTTTTGCCGCAGATGTTATGGCCGTGAACCCGTATTCATTTGCCAGCCCTAAACTGGCCAAGGCCGGTGCCGTTTTCGTATCTCTGGTCAACCATGGTTCAGCTGACCGGCTGGTTGATGCCCGTTCTGACGCCGCCAAGAGGGTGCAACTGCATGAGAGCGTGCAGGATGGCGATGTAATGAGGATGCGGCACCTACACGACGGCCTAGAGCTTCCCATGCATGGTCAGGTAGACCTAGCACCAGGTGGGTATCACATCATGCTGATGGGGCTGACACAGCCTCTGGTCGTCGGTGAAGAGGTGCGAGTCACGCTGACTTTTGAGAATGCCGGTGAGATGGAGATTGTCGCGCCCATTCGTGAACGCGGAGCCGCTGGCGGTCATTCGACCCATAAGCACAGCGAATAACGCCAAGCTCTGTAACCAGTGTATATCGGGGGCGGATTGACCGCCCCCTTTAAATCAAGATCAGCCGACGAAAGCCCGCTCAACCACGAATTCTGCGGGTTTGTTGTTTGCGCCTTCGGTCAAGCCAGCCTTTTCGCAAAGGTCTTTGCAGTCCTTCAGCATCTCCATCGATCCGCAAATCATAACGCGATCTTCGGTAGGGTTGAGGGCTGGCACATTTAACTGCTCAAACAATGAGCCGTCTTCGATCCGGGTGGTGATCCGCCCCATGGTTGGATAGTCCTGTCGCGTTGTTGCTGCGACATGCACAAGCTGTTTTGACGCTTCTTCACCAACCAATGGGTCCGACTTTACAGCCTCAACCAAATCCAACCCATAGGTCAGCTCTGCCACATCCCGACAGGTGTGAGTGAGAATCACCTGCTCAAACTTCTCATAAGTTTCTGGTTCGCGAATCAAGCTGGCGAACGGGGCCAAGCCTGTGCCGGTGGAGAGCATATAGAGCCGTTTGCCGCCGATCAGAGCGTCGTTGACCAAAGTGCCTGTTGGCTTCTTCCGCATCAGCACGGTGTCGCCAACTTTGATGTGCTGTAGACGGCTGGTCAGTGGGCCGTCAGGGACTTTGATGGAATAGAACTCAATCTCTTCATCCCATGACGGGCTGGCGATGGAATAGGCGCGATAAAGCGGCTTTCCGTCGATCATCAGGCCGATCATTACAAATTCACCAGACCGAAACCGAAAGCTTGCCGGGCGGGTGATGCGGAAAGCAAAGAGCGTATCCGTATAATGCGTTACCGAGGTTACCGTTTCAGCGAACACCCCTGCGGGGATTTCGGGCGCTATGGTTGCAGCCTGATCATTCGGCATTGATTCGACCTTCAATTTGGGGGGCAAACTAGGGATTGATTGCTCACACCGGCAAATTAGTGATCAAACGGGCAAAATCAATGGGGCGCGGCATCTTTTCACACATAAAGAATAGATAAATAAAATAAATACCATTATTATAGTGTGAAATTCAAAGGAAAAAAAGAGAGCGCCCAAAAAATGAGCGCCCCCTCAAACTTTCAATCAGGTAAGACTTACTTAATCTTACCTTCTTTGTATTCGACGTGCTTGCGAACGACTGGGTCGTATTTACGAACAGTCATCTTTTCCGTCATCGTGCGTGAATTCTTTTTGGCCACATAAAAGTGTCCAGTTCCGGCGGATGAGTTAAGCCGGATTTTAACAGTGGTTGGCTTCGCCATGGTCCATCTCCTGAAAGCGCGCGCAGCCCGCTGACAGAGCGCGCGGCGCAAATTTGAGCCGCCCTTTTATCCCGTGGGGCGGCGCTGTCAACCCGCTCTTGGTCTACGCCGCAGCGTCAAAAGCGCTATATATGCTAAAGATGCACCACCCAACACAAAGAACATGCCGTGTGGAGGCCACAAGTCTAGTGCTGCGCCCATCAACAGCGGGGAAACCAGCGCGCCACCGCCATATGCGGTCATGAATGCAGCATTCGCGCGTGCAAATGCGGCACCTGAGTATCGCGCGCCCATTTCATGAAGGGCTATGACATAAAGGCCCACTGCCAAACCACCCCAGAATGCAGTTACAATCCATAGGGGCCATGTTTCGCGCGCCAGTGCAGGCATTGCGAATGCTGCCAACAGGCAAAATATGGAACAGACCAATAGAATTTTGCGGCGATCAAAGCGATCGCTGATAAGGCCCATCGGTACATTGGTGATAAGGTTGCCTGCGGCCAACAAAGCGACCAGCAAAAGTGCAGTTTGTTCGGGCAATCCATTGCGAACTGACCAAACGGGGATAAGGCCCATACATCCAAATTCAACGACGCCAAACAGAAATACGGCACCCATTACAGCCGGGTCTGATTTGAAATAACTGAACACTGCCAATGGTTTGAACGGAGTGTCATCCGCCCCATCCCGTGGCAGCTCACGCCCTGCTTTCCGCGCCAGAATCACTGGGATCAACGCAATGGAAACGATGGCCGCGCCAATAAGAAACGGTGTTAACCCTTCGGTCCCCACAATCCGGAGGAGCGTTGGGCCGGCCAAAAAGCCTATGGACAAGAACAGTCCATAGATGCCTATCCATTTGCCTTTGGTCTTTTCCGGTGTCGTGGTGACGATCCAAATTTCAGAGCAAAAGAACATGCAGATGCCAGCAAATCCGAAAACGAATCGGAGGACGAACCAGACCCACGGGTTAGGAATCAGCGGCATGATGATCAGCAATGCAGCCATAATCACGACCGCCCAAATGATCATGTTCGGGACATTCGTTCGGCGTAGAATAATGGGTAGAATCGCCCCGCCGAGTGTCATCGCCAAAGCAGATGCGCTGCCATTCAACCCTATCATCCAGCCCTGTAGGCCCATTCTCTCCAGTACAATTGCGAAAAGCGGTATGGATAACGACATGCCGAACGAGAATATTGTGATTGCAGCAATTGCTGCGACAACACCGCCAAATTCGGCGCGGGTCATAAGTGATCCATGAATGACCTACCGTCTTTATGATGGAAGAATGGCGTTGGATGAGATCTGTCCGCGCTGCGCAGCCGCGATTCGACCTCTGCCAGTACGACTTCGGTAATAAAGGGCAGGTCCATCGACCTAGCCTCGCTCAAAGTCAGCCAACTCAAATGCGAAAGCTCTCCGCTCGCACGGCTGAAGTCATCCAGATCGTGATGGATGGCAGCGGCGTCGGTCATAAAGAATCTGGCGTCGAACCGTTTCGATCGGGTTGGAGGGGTGACGGCGCGGAAGATGAAGCGCAGTTGATTGAGTTGCGGGGATAGGCCCGCAGCAAAAAAGCTTTGCCAATGTTCATCATCTGATTCCAAGCTGGTCGACGCACCATCTGGTGCACCGATTGCCAGTCCGGTTTCTTCCCAGGTCTCTCGAATTGCCGCCAGTGCCAGCGCGGCAGGTTGGATGGTTGTTGGGCTATGCGCCGTCAATCTGCTGATGTCGTCTGAATGTGCTGCGAAGGCACCGGCTAAAGACTGGTCTGCCGGGTCCAACGCCCCCCCCGGAAAGACAAATTTTGAGGGCATGAAGGAGGCAGAGGCCCCCCGTTGTCCCATCAATACCTGTGGAGACCTGCTGTCGTTGCGAACAATGACAATGGTGGATGCATCGCGGGGAGTAGGAACCTGATCAATCATGCCGCCGACATTGGCGGCGCGCAACGAAGCTGTAAAGCGCTATTGCAATGGGTC
The DNA here is from genome assembly GCA_049600095.1 of Pikeienuella sp. Taxonomy (GTDB): domain Bacteria; phylum Pseudomonadota; class Alphaproteobacteria; order Rhodobacterales; family Rhodobacteraceae; genus Pikeienuella. The sequence continues at coordinate 5,837 of JBMYPG010000172.1, forward strand.
CGATGGCTGAGCGAGCGGGTCGTGCCGTTCATCAAACCCATGCATTCGGTGAGCCCATTGAAACGCGACGATTCCACCTTTGATACGTGGCAATAAAATCAACACGCCTGCGAATGCTACCAAAGGCCAGAAAACAGCATGGGCCCAAGATGGTAACTCAGTGATCTGGTAAACAGACAGCATCAATGGCGCAATCAGGTGGCCAACAATGATCATCGTGAGCCATGCGGGGGCGTCATCTGCGCGGTGGTGACTGAAAGTCTCTCCGCAGATGTCGCATCCGTCCCGAACGGTCAAATACCCGTCGAACATTTTGCCGCCGCCACAGCTTGGGCAACGGCGTTGCCAGCCCCGCCACAGAGATAAACGCATAGGACGGGCCGCAAGATTCGCTTCGCGATAGAGTTCATGATCATGTTTCATGGGTATTAGATAAGATGAATAATTAGTTTTCCGATAGGCGCGTTATGTCTTGCGGCGCCATGTCGCTGACGCCCAAGAGTTTAAATATGGCGCTAACTCAAATCGTCGCGACGGAAGTCTGTGGCCGCCGCGTTACAACATCAAATGCCACATGATTGGCCGCGCATATCGACCAGGCAAAATGTGGTGAGAGAAGAGGATTGTGGAGATCGTTTCTGAAATGTCTTTCGATGGACTACCTGACAATGACAACGATGCAGAGATGCTGCGGCGGTTTGCTGCTGGTGATCGGCTCGCGGCACAGCGACTTGCCGCCAGCTTAACGCCGCGCATGTTGACTCTGGCAGTTCGAATGTTGGGCGACGCCGCAGAAGCGGAGGACGTGGCGCAGGAGGCAATGCTCAGACTTTGGCGTATAGCCCCCGAATGGCGACAAGGCGAAGCAAAGGTTTCAACATGGCTTTATCGGGTTGTGTCTAACTTGTGCATTGACCGGATACGCGCCCGCCGCCCTGCAGCGTCGATTGATGCCGTAGCTGAACCGCTGGATTCTGCGCCAAGTGTAGAGGCGCGAATATCGGCACAGGATAAAGCGACGTTGGTTCGGAACGTTCTGAACGCCCTGCCTGAACGGCAAAGAATTGCAATCACGCTGAGGCATTTCGACGGTCAGTCGAACCCGGACATTAGCGCTCATCTAGGTGTCAGTATCGAAGCTGTTGAAAGCCTGTTGGCGAGAGGCCGAAAAGCAATGACCGCTGCGATAGAGCAGGAAATGAAAGGAAACGCGCGATGAGTAATGGTGCGAAACCTATGACGATTGAAGAATTCAGAGATCGTTTGGCCGAAGATTCGACAAACATCGACAGTTGTGCAGATTCTGCTCGAACAGCAGCGCAAGAGCTGTTGCAGCAAAGCGCTGAAGCGCGAGATGCGCAAAATGCGGCCTTGATACTCGATGATGGCCTAGCTGAGCTGGCAGGTTTGATGCCGCCGTCCAAC
>JBMYPG010000173.1:0-7258 GCA_049600095.1 Pikeienuella sp.
CAACGCACCAGCCTCAACAAGGACGAGGCGAAAAAGCTGAACCAGATCGTGACGGCAGCAGTCCTGAAAATGGCAAAGGCGGCTGAGGATGCGCCGGGGGAAATTCAGGGTGCCTTGGAAGCTGACCGCGACCAGATGGCCCGCAGCGCCACACAAGCCGCTACAAGGGCCGCAGAGAGCGCCATGGCCGGAATCCGGCATGACCTCGACAATGAACGCGCAAAGCTCTCACAGGCCGCAGGAGAGGCCCGTAGAGAGGCATGGCGCTGGTTTGGCGGGTTCTGGGTGTGGTTGGCCTCTATGCTCGCCACAGGGGCCGTTATCGGGGCGCTGGCGATGGCATGGATTGCGGGGCGCGGTGATGCCCGTGAGTTCGGGCAGTTTCCGGGTGTTTACTGCGGTCCGGCGGGCGGGCAAAGGATGGAAACCGATACGTGGATTTACTGCGCTGTGCCGATTAGGGAAAAAACACCGGACTAACCATACGCAGAGATCAGAGATTGAGGGTTTCGTCCTGCCGCTGGTGCAGCACACGGATCACCTCGATCTGGTCGTCACGGTCGCGGAAATAAATCATATGCGATCCAACAGGGCATTTGAGATAATCGGGGCGCACATCGACATCTCGGCCTCTTTTGGTGCCAGATGCCAACCCCTCGAACGCCATAACCAGATCGCGGTGGTAGCTGTCAGCCTGCGCAAGTGACCAATTCTGAAACGTGTAAAGCCAGATGTCTTCAAGGTCGATCTCAGCCAGTGGCGAAAGCGCGTAGGATTTACCCTGCATGTTTGGCAGCATGCTTCGTGTGCATACGGCTCAAAAAGGCCTCACTGTCGAAAGGACGCGGTGTCCCTGACTGTTCCCCAGCAATTAGCGCATCCTGCAAAGCGCGGACTTTGGTTTCGTGTTCTTCCAGAAGCCTCAACCCTGCCCGCACAACATCACTGGCAGACCCATAACGGCCAGCCTGCACTTGCTCACCTATGAAATCTGAAAAGTGAGATCCAAGGGTTACGGAGGTGTTTCGGGGCATATCGACAATCCTTTTTCTAAGCAGAACCAGTATGTACCAATAAGTATTACAGTGCAATCCTGTCGTTTAGCCCAAATCTTCCTAGTGTTTACAATGTTACCTACGGAGTAGTGTTACGGATTCGATAACGCGTTGGTATGAATGAGCTTAAATCGCCTCTGGGTTCCGAAAGGGCCAAGCTTTGGTTCCGAAAGGGCCAAACTTTGGTTCCGAAAGGGCCACAAGCTTCCACAGGCAAATCGGGTTCCCGATAGGCCAAACTTTGCCCATATATTGATGGATTGGGCCAAGGTTCCTGATCGGCCAAATTTTAGGTTCCTGATCGGCCAAACTTCAGCCATGATAGCAATATGAGTCTTTTACCTGAACGCCACCCTAACCTTGATCTCTTCGTGCTCGACATCGCAGATGCGGTGCCAAAAGATGATCTGGCGTCGATGGAACACCCGTTGTTCTCGCTCGCGACAAAGCCAGATATGCGGCATCTCGAATACAGGCAGGGAGACAACGTCCTCAAAATACGCCCATCCCCGCTAGGCCTGCCCACCATCTTCGACAAAGACATTCTGATATTTGTCATAAGCCAGCTCATGGCCCGAAAAAACAAGGGGCAGGAGATCGGGGACACGGTTCGGTTTTCCATGCGCGAAATGTGCATTGCCATAAACCGTCCTATCGGCGGAGATCACTATAAACGGATCGAAAACGCCATAGACCGACTACAAGGCACGCAATTTGTCACCAACGTCAGGACAGGCAAGGAAACAGAGCGCCGCACCTTTTCGATGATTGACGAAGGCGGCATGGTCAAAAATGAGGCTTTCACCCGCAACGATTATTGCGAGATCAAAATTTCGCGGTGGCTCATGCGGGCAATCGAGGCCAATGAAGTTGTCTCGATAAGCCGCGACTACTTCCGGCTACGCCGACCACTCGAACGACGGCTCTACGAGATCGCGCGGAAGTTTTGCGGGAACAAAAGCAAGTGGCAGATTGGCCTTGCCAACCTGCAAGATAGAACGGGCAGCAACGCCCCCCTAAAGCGCTTCCGCCTCAACCTTCGAGAAATCATCAAAGCGGACGTGACACCCTTCTACAGCTTTGAACTAACATCGGACGATTTGGTAGTCGTCAGACCCCGCAAAGCACACCCCACCGCCCTATCCCCTTCAATCAGAATACCTGATTGGGCAGATGAAAAAGGCCGCGAAATTGCGCGTGCAAAGGGCTGGGATTACCATGCTCTACAAAGCAAATGGTTAGCATTTGCCAATGAAGAAGCCGCCAGTGGAAACGCTCCAAAAAACGCGGGTGCGGCTTTTGTCGGCTACTGTAAGAAACAGGAAAAACTTCGCTAAGTCAGGCGCCTAGATTTCCCCCTACCCCTTCAGCAACCCAAAAAACCGTCTGGGCGGCTCTGCCGTATGTTGCGGGCGTTGGTCCGTGATCGCCGCCAGTGCCTGCCTGTGATCGGCGCTCTGGCGTTCGATCTGCCCGCGCAAATTCTCGATCTGCTCACTTGCCTGCTCTCTTTCACGCTCTCGTTCAAGGTTGGCATCTTCGATCTTCTCACGAAGCATCTTAACTTCGACTTCCAAAGCACTGTTTTGGTTGTTTTTTGATAGTTCTGCATGAGGGGTAGCCTTCGGTTCTGTGTGTTCGGTAGAACCAGTTCTAGGGAACACCCTAAAAAGTTCCGATGTTTCAATTTCCCAATGCCCTTTTTCGTTCTTTTCTGCACTCATACGCTTTGAATTTAAGGCTTGTAGGAGCGTAGACTTAGCAACGCCCGCCTCTTTAGCTGCCTTGTTCAGAGATAGTTTTGCCATAGTTTTTCCTGCTTATTGTCGGTGGTCGGTTTCGGTTCTGCATGTCCGGTAGAACCAGTTTACATGAAAACCACCCAAGCAGGGAAGGGAAGGGCCAAAAAGGTTCAAAAACCTTCAACAACCACTTTGGTTTTGAACGGGGTTTGTGGTGGCGGAAAACGGGGCAGGGGGCCTGCGCTCCACAAAGGAGCGTTTTAGAACGCACACGAATGGCAATTCGTGCGGTTTGGGTTAGAAAAGGCCGACCGGAGCAAAACAACATGAGGTATGGCATAAATGAGCAAACAGAAAGGCTTTGAAGCAAGCGGCATTGTTGGCGCGACTAGCAGCCGCGTGGCGAAGTCCGGCAGTCATGCGCATAGTTTTAATATCCGTGGAAAAAAATATTCGTTCTTCATTGAAGACCCGCAGCATCCACTTATCGAAGGCGACGTCGTGCGTTTTTCCTTTCAAACGAGGACGCTGCGCGGGCGCAACAAAACGAAATACCACGTGGCCGCTCTTGAGACACTCTCAATAGATGCGTCGTCAGGAGGCGGAACCACGTCAGAAGGTGATCAGCCTGCGATAGACTCAGGTACTCTCTATGTTGCTTCGAATGCAGATATGTCTGGGCTCTTAAAAATTGGCTACACCATGCGTGACCCCAGTACCCGAGTTGTGGAACTCGGTGCCGTGACTGGTGTGCCAACCCCATTCAAACTTGAATGGACGATGCCCGTTGAGCGTTCTGCAAAAGAGATTGAAAGCATGACGCACAGCAAGCTCAGATCAAAGCGGGCGGGTAAAGAATTCTTTCGAGTCTCCCTTCAAGAGGCGCAAGACGCCTGCAAAGCTGCCTATCTCGCGGTTCATCCTGACGGTGCGCAGCGACTAGATGAAGGACTTGCGGATCGTGCGGAAGAAATAGCCAGAGCACGCGAGACGCGAGACGCACGGCTTCTCGCGTGGAAGTCCGAGCAGGATGAAAAGGGACGCCAGAAAGCATGGAAGCAAAGCAATGACGGTCGCTGGCGACTTCAGGAGAGCACCCGCTGGCTCATCGAGGACTTCGACAATTCGCTGGACAGAGGTCAGGCCCCATTTCATTTAAGACTCTTCGGTCGACGCAATCCGGATTTTTTGGATATGCAGATCAGTTTCGGCACCCACATGGTCATTCATAGTAGCCATCAAGTGGAGCAACCATCGGAATGGCACATCAGCGCATTCGGTTGGCGACACGGGGAACCCTGTACTGAGGAAGCTCAACGAGCCTGTACTTGGCAGGATGCGGTAAAGATGGCGATGCAAATCGTTGAGGGCCATCCAGCCACTAACCGGCGCATCACAGTATCGGTACCCAACGCCAATCTGCGCAGTCCAGAGCGTAGCACCGGGGGCACGGCACTTGTTGCTACGGAGTTCATTGCCGAGCAGCTCAAACGCATGGAACTCGTGCCGGAAAGCGAAAATGGAGCGCGAGCCCCGGACGACTGGCAGCCGTTCTCTGGCAGATAGACCGCCTAGTTGCAAAATGTCCGTAAAACAAAGTTGCCCTTAACTACCAAGCTATGCCGCGTGTCCTCAGCACCTGTTGCGCGATACTTACTGAGCTATAGCGGGTAGGATTTCTGACCACTGATACTAGCGAAGAATCAGTCATGTGGGAATAAATCAAACGGTTCCAGCGTTCTGAAAATTCGGGTGCATTTTGCATGTTGCGCCGCACATTCCGTGCCCTTTGTGCAGAAAGCGGATGTGTTCCACCTTGTTGGATTATTTGACTGGCCTGCGCCCATGAGTTCTGACGTTCATGATAATCTATGTAATCCCTTAGAAGGGATGGGTCGTTCTCTTGCAGTAAAATATAAGTTGCAAACTCATCAACCGTTTCTTCATTGGCGAAGTTTGGCAGCCCCCAGAGGTTTAGAAGTGAATGGCCAATCTCATGGAAAAGTGTGCCAATGACCATCCCTACAGACTGGTTTTCACCAGCAGAAAACAAAAGCTCAGAACACAAAACAATGTCGCCAGTCGAGCGAACAGAATAGGCGTTAGCCTGTCCACAGCTCTCAACTGAGAGCTTGAAACTGGGTGCTTGAAAGGTGTTTTGCACATGCTGATTTACGGCAGTGAGAAGCTCTATTAGGCCCCGGCGCACCTGCGGATCCATACGGTCTGGAACTATCACACTGACATTGTATTGCTTAGAGTTCAGCATGCTGAAGCTGTTGTCTAAAATCAGATAATATGTTCCGGGGGTTGATGCAGGCACAGTGAAATTAATCCGCTGTCGTGTTCTATTCATCCCCAAACAGTTATTCGGTTGCCCCTGTTGAAACCGCCGATAACTTGTTTCGTCACAGATATAAGCAGAGCCATCGTCAAAGGTATTATTCTGAATTTCTGCATCTACGGTAATTGCACCGCGTATTGGCACATCAAGATTGTACGCCACCCAGTTCCCGGCAGAAACTGAGACGCTTTGGTTTTTCATAGCCCACCGATGAAAGTCACTTGAGACCGATACATCTGCTGTTGCAATTGAGGGTGCCAGCACCAAAACCGCGATGTAGAGTTTTGTGAGAACAGCTTTCAAAAATAATCTCAACGGTTCACTTTCTGATCATTCACGCACGATGCTACCTATATTAATTAGTCGAGTGTAGGCCAAGAAACCACCCTCACCGCTCAATCCCATGCCCTCGGTCGCGATGGGCTTCCTGCTCGATCTCCTGCTGGCGCTCCAGCTCTTTCACCCTTTCCTGTTCTTGCGCGGCCTCCTGCGCGGTGTGCCGTTCCTCGGCCTCACGGCCCTCGCGCAGGGCGGCTGCACGATCCGCCAAACCCTCGCGATCAACGCCCTCCGCTGCTTCGCGCAGACGTGCCGCCAAATCCTGCGGGGCATCCCGTTCCCGCTCCGGCGCATCGGCACCCTGTTCCTTTTCACGGCCCTGCCGCGCCTCCCACGCATCCCGCAACCGCGTGGCAAGGTCAGGTTCTTCTTCTCGACCGTCACGCCCCCCCGCCAGCGCCAGCTCGGACTGCCCTGATCCCGCAAACCTCGCAGGTTCCAGACGATCCATGACGCGCTCTGCGGCACGGTCCAGCCAATCGCGGACCTGTCCGGTCAGCTCCTGCACCACCTGCCTGACCTCTGCGGCACGGTCCTTCACCTCATGCCAGACGCGCACGGCGGCGACCTCGATGCCGCGCTCCTTGAGCTGCCATGCACCAAGGGAAAGCTGGGGCAGGGGCGGGCGATCCAGCGACATAGCCCGCACGGTCTCGTGCAGCTCCGCGCCCTCGTCGCCGCGCTCCCGCGCCGCCGATGCCAGCTCAAGCGCCTCGTCGCGCTGTGCCACGAGGGTCCGGTGATCCACGCGGTCCTCGATGCCGGCGCGTTCAAGCGCCGCGTTGCTGTCCCGCGCCCACGCCTCGCGCCAGCCCTCAAGAACCTCGACCTTGTTCCAGTCGCGGTTCTTGCTGGTGAAACCGGCTGCATCCACCTCACGGGTGGTCAGCAGAATGTGGGCGTGATGGTTGCGCTCGTCCCCCTCGCGCCCCGGCGCGTGCAGGGCGATGTCAGCCACCATGCCCCGGTCTACGAACTGCGCCTGTGCGTAGTCGCGGACCAGGGCGACACGCTGCGCATGGGTCAGCTCGTCAGGGCAGGGCCACGCGCACCTCACGGGCGACCTGGCTGTTCTTGCGGGTCTCGGATTCCTCGACGCGGTTCCACAGCTCGGATCGGTCACGGACCCAATCCGGCGCATGATCCGGTGCGAGGATTTCAGTGTGATCGACACCGCCCCGCGCCGCGTAATCGAAGGTAAGCCCGGTGCGCCGGTCTTCGATACGCTCCGCCACGCGGTAGGCGGCAGCCGCCGTGGCGCTGCGGCCCTGAGAGCGGGAAATCATCGTTGCGCGTAAATGATAAATCGCCATTCGGGGGCTGCACTTTGCTTAGGGGTTAAGGGGAAACGCCAGTCTCCCCTACCCACACAAACGCGCAGCGTTTGTATAAGTGGGCACTTCGTGTCTTGCTCTCTACATCAACCGTAGCCTAAAAGCAAATTAGGGCAGTGGCAAAGGGGACCAGAATGGCGCGGACAATAGATCAGCAGATTGCAACAACGCAGGCAAAGCTCAATCGCCTGAAACAGCGCCAGAAGGCCAGCGAGACGCGACGGAAGATCATCGTCGGGGCCATCGTGACAACCGAAGCCTTGAAAGACCCGAAAATCGCCCGCTGGATGGCCGCGACCCTGCGCAAGAACGCCACCCGTGAAGTCGATCAGAAAGAACTGGTCGGGCTGCTGGAAGATCTCGATCAGGTCGCGGCAAAGGCGGATCAGACATGAGCAAAGATCCGTTTCAGATACTTGCCGATGAGCTGACCCTGATCCGCAA
>JBMYPG010000174.1:0-7182 GCA_049600095.1 Pikeienuella sp.
ACCCGCCAAGAACATGAGTAAGAGAGCAAAAAATGCATCCGGGGTAACGTGTACGATTGCACGAGTTACGCTCAGGCAATGGATTTTCCCTCAGCATTGTGCATTCTATGCTTCCATAGCGAATATAGCTCTCAGGAACTTCATGACCGACCAAGCCCTAAGCGATGCGCATGACGCGCGCGCAAAGAAAAACGTTTTGATTCTCGTCTTGGCGACCGCCCTCTTGGGCGGACAAATGCCGGTCCATTTCATTCTTGGCGGCCTTGCTGGCCAAATACTGGCCCCTGACAAGTCACTATCAACCCTGCCGATCTCTGCCACAGTGTTTGCATCAATGTTTGCAGCACCAGCTATCGCTGGCTTGATGGGCATGTATGGGCGAAAGGTCGGTTTCTTCCTAGGAACTTTTGGTGGTGCTATCGGTGCGGGCCTTTGCGCAATATCGCTATTTATCGGCTCCTTTGGACTGTTGCTTGCAGGTTCAGCCTTCATGGGAATCTATGTTGCGGCACAGGGGCAGTACCGGTTTGCAGCCGCAGATACCGCTTCAGCCGCCTTTCGACCCAAAGCTGTGTCCTGGGTCATGGCCGGTGGACTTGCCGCGGCTGTCATCGGCCCTCAAATCGCAAGCAACTTTAACGACCTTCTGTCACCGACACCTTATGCGGGTGCCTACGTTTTTGTCGTCGTGCTTAATTTGGCTGCCGCACCAATATTCTTTGGACTCGACATTCCTCACCTCAAAGAGAAATCGAAAACAGCAGGACGGAGCTTACGGGAGATTCTTCGCAATAAACGCACCGTCGTCGCGATGATCTGTGCGATGGTTTCGTATTCACTGATGAACTTAGTAATGACAGCCACGCCTCTTGCTGTCGTGGGGTGCGGCTTCAGCGTCGATGTAGCCTCAACAATTGTGATGTCGCATGTGCTGGCAATGTTTGCACCCAGCTTCTTCACAGGGCACCTAATCGCCAGATTCGGATCTGAGTTAATCATAGCCACCGGATTGGCAATGCTGGCTCTTTGCGCAATTGTTGCCAATCAAGGCACGACTGAATTTCATTTCCTGGCTGCGCTAATATTACTTGGGCTCGGTTGGAACTTTGGTTTTATTGGCGCCACGGTAATGTTAGGTGAAACCCATGGCGCACAAGAACAGGCAAAAGTTCAGGGCTTGAACGATTTCCTCGTGTTTGGAATGGTGACCTTGGCTTCGTTAAGTTCTGGCGCACTGCTTACCGGCTTTGACGACGTTCCTACTGGCTGGTCAGCAGTTAACTATGCGGCTATCCCATTCTTGGCGATAGCTGCAGCGTCTCTCTTGTGGCTGGTTCGATCAAAGCCTTCATTCAAATGAGGATTATCCGCCGGGTCGACTTGTTGGCGAAGTCACCTGCTCGGCGGAAACTCTACCGAGGTTACCAAAAATCTGCTGAAGTGCAGTGATTTCCCTGCCATAAGTGGGTGTTCGCCGGGTAATGAGGTCAATCACCTGACCATCTTCATACCCATAACGGTTGACGGACGACACCAGACCATTCCCGTCGAAACGAATGGCTACGACCTTTCGGTCAATCACTTTAGGAGCATTCATCGCGTAGTGCTCAACGCGAGAGGCAACATAGTACCAATTCTTTGAATCAAATGAGCTATAGGCAGACGGTCGGCCAAGCTTACGGAGAATCGAACCGCGAGTGTCTGCCCCGGCCTCGACACTATCCATCTGCACCACTTGCGGCGCAAATCCGTGATTAGTGTATGTCGCTTCGCAACCAGCCAACAAGGCGATCGAAGAAATGGCGATAGCAATTTTTTTCATCCAGCCCGGACCTTACGCTTTTGCACTCTTGTTTCACCTACCTTGCACATGATCTAAGATCAAGATGTGCTGGATCAAGCGTTAAATTCGTAGAGTCGTTATGGATGAACTTTCACCGCCGTTTTCTGTACCCGTGCCTCTGGCTGAGATTAGAGGTGCCAAAACAAAGACTATTGTTGGAAAAGCTGAGACGGCTGAGGCTGACCTCTTGGCAACGTGGTTGGATTTACGGAAACTTCGGGAACTAAGCTTTAAAGCAAAAATAACGCCTATAGGCCGCGATAAATGGCGTGTTTCTGTCGATTGCGTTGCAGATATTACTCAAAATTGCGTGCTTACGTTGGCTCCTGTTGAAACCCGTATCAATGACAGTTTTGTTCGGATGTATACTGAGGGCTCTCAATATTGCTCCGACTTAGATCTCGACTTCGATCCAACAGCAGATGACCCACCAGACCCAGTGAATGAAACTATTGATATCGGGCATGCAATCGCAGAGTCTTTGTTACTCGCGTTAGACCCTTATCCTAGGTTAAAAGGAGCGGAGTTTGCAGCGATTAACACCGCCCCACCGGGCATCGCACCTATTCAAGATGCAGAGCTAAAACCCTTCGCTGGGCTAGCGTCTCTCAAAAAGGCGATGGATGACCCGAAATAGAGTGTTAAAATCACCCGTTAGGGACTTGCGGAGCATGCGAATATCGCTATGTTTCGCGTCTCGTTTCTCCACACTTGGGTGGAGCGTTCAGTCAGCTCGTCTGACAACGCTTTATTCAGTCATATTACCGCTTGGCTATTCCGGCGGTCAGCAAAGGTCAGAACCATGGCGGTACCTCAAAATAAGGTCACGCGGTCAAAACGAAATATGCGCCGGTCACACGACGGGCTATCGGCCGCGACTTTTCAAGAATGTGCAAACTGCGGTGAGCTCACACGTCCTCACCACGTTTGTGGTGCATGTGGTCACTACGGCGACAAAGAAGTCATCGCGATGGCCGACGAAGTCGATCTCGACGAAGACGCAGCATAAAATTGCTTTGCATACTGTCGGCGGCATATTCGCCGACAGTTACCGCTATAAGTGACGGAGGTCGCGCGTCATGGGTTCCCAGACCGTAATTTCCGTCGACACGGCGGGCGGAGACAAAGGCGCTTCTCCTATTTTGGCAGGCCTGTCAAAATCTGCGCGATTGAATCCCGACATCAGGTTTATCTTACACGGTGATGAAGCCGAACTTATGCGCGGCTTGCGCAGGCGTGGTCGTTTGCGTGACATTTGTGAAATTCGCCACGCGCCAGACATCGTCGCGATGGATGCCAAGCCAAGCCATGTCGTTAGGCATTCACGTGGTACGTCTATGCTCAGCGCCCTTCAGGCCGTCGCCGATGGTGACGCGCAAGCAGTGGTTAGTTGCGGAAACACTGGGGCCTTGATGGCACTCAGCATGTTAAAGTTGCGAAAAGCACCAGGCGTCGATCGACCGGCCATTGCTGTAATGTGGCCTTCCATTAATGACTCTGGTTACAATATCGTTCTTGACGTTGGTGCGGATGTTCGGGCTGACGCGGCGTCGTTGACCGAATTTGCCGCTATGGGTGCCGAGTATGCGCGCCTAAGTTTCGACCTATCAAATCCGAGAGTTGGTCTATTAAACGTAGGGTCCGAGGATAACAAAGGCCGCGTCGGTATCCGCGAGGCAAGCGAAATGATCGCAGAGGCTCAAAACAACGGTGCGTTTGAGTACATCGGATTTGTTGAGGGCGGCGACATCCTTTCCAACAAGGTAGACGTCATCGTAACAGACGGTTTCACGGGCAACATCGCCCTTAAAACGGCAGAAGGCACTGCAGAATTCATTTCAAATAGCCTAAAAGGCGCGTTCAAACGTACCCCATTGTCTCGGATAGCCGCCCTACTCGCAATGAACCCATTGCGTCACATGCAAAAGAAAATTGACCCTAGGCAGGTGAATGGCGGGGTATTTCTAGGCTTGGGTGGTGCGGTTATCAAAAGTCACGGCAGAGCCGATGCAACGGCCGTTTCCGCAGCGGTTAAATTAGCTGTAAGAATGGGACGAACAAATTTTGCCCGAAAAGTAGCCGAAAGAGTTGCCTTGTTACCTGACCGGCGGTCTTCAGTAACAGAATTGTCAGTCGGTAAGGGAGCGCGGTAAAGTAATGAGCGTAAGGCGAGCAACGGTTTTAGGGTGCGGGCACTATTTACCATCCCGCGTTATGGAAAACTCAGAGTTTCCAGGGCACCTTGAAACTTCCGATGAATGGATTCGCGCACGCACAGGTATTGAACGTCGTCATATTGCAGCCCCTGAGCAAAACACTTCCGATCTAGGCATAGCTGCCGCTAAAGCCGCACTGTTAGATGCAGGAGTTGAAGGTAGCGAAGTCGATGCTGTGATACTGGCGACGGCTACGCCGGATAATACTTTCCCGTCTAGCGCCACTCAAATCCAGCTTGCCATTGGTTGCCGCGGCTTTGCCTTTGATGTGCAGGCGGTTTGTGCCGGGTTTATGTACGCGCTATCCACTGCCAATGCGATGATCGTTAGCGGTCAGGCACGAACAGTTCTCGTTGTCGGTGCAGAAACCTTCTCTAGGATACTGGACTGGGAAGACCGGACAACATGCGTTCTGTTCGGTGATGGTGCCGGGGCTTTGGTACTGCAAGCTGATGAAGGCACTGGAGAGGTAACAGATAGAGGTGTCTTGGGGGTCAAACTTCGGTCGGACGGTGCCTATCGTGATCTCCTGTTTGTCGACGGCGGTCCTTCATCGACCGGAAACTCTGGTAAACTTCGGATGTTAGGAAAAGAAGTTTTCAAACATGCCGTTAGTAAACTACACGCTATCGCCGAAGATGTTATGAATGACGTTGGAGTTAAAAGTAGCGACATCGACTGGGTTGTGCCCCACCAGGCAAACCTCCGAATAATAAAGTCTACGGCCCAAAAAGCGAATATCCCAATGTCAAAGGTTGTTGTTACCGTTCAAGATCACGGCAACACTTCTGCCGCATCGATTCCCCTCGCCCTATCAAATGCGCGTTCGAAAGGGCTTATCAATTCAGGTGATTTGCTTTTGATGGAGGGAATTGGCGGCGGGTTGGCTTGGGGTGCTGCTCTAATTCGTTGGTAAACTCGGCTGAGTTGCGGGAATCTGCACGCAGTAACCAACATAATGGCCGTTAATGTTGACTCTATTCAATTGAAGGTCGATTTTCTGTGTATGTTTCCTATAGTGGTGCTTTGTACAACACTATTTCTTTTGGGGGCATGAGGGAGGATAAGAATGAGCAAAACGCTCACACGTTCAGACCTAAGTGAAGCGGTATACCGAGAAGTTGGTTTGTCGCGAAACGAATCCGCCGATTTGGTGGAAAGCGTCCTTGGGCATATGTCTGATGCACTTGTTGCAGGTGAAACTGTGAAAATATCTTCGTTTGGTACCTTTAGCGTCCGCGAAAAAGGTGCCCGAATGGGGCGCAACCCTAAAACCGGCGAAGAAGTACCAATCGAACCTCGTAGGGTTCTTGTCTTTCGACCATCCCACATCCTTAAAGATAAGATCAACGAGGGTTAAGGATGAGGCGCGAAGCAAAACAGCAGCAGCTCGAACTGCTGCAGCCCAAAAGCGTAAGACAGGTAAAATCTGAGCAAGCATTCCGTACGATTAGTGAAGTTTCGGATTTTCTGGATACACCAGCTCATGTCCTTCGGTTTTGGGAAAGTAAGTTTTCGCAGATTAAACCGATGAAACGAGGCGGTGGTCGGCGTTATTACCGCCCTGAAGATGTTGCGCTTTTAAAAGGCATCCGCGAGTTGCTCTATGTTGAGGGCCTAACCATTAAAGGCGTACAAAAAGTTCTACGAGAACAAGGGCATCGTCACGTCGCGGGTCTAACCGAGACTGTGGCAACAGATACTCCTTCAACCACATTGTCGAACGTATCTGATACGCTTGCACGATTGGAAGAACTTCGGAATCGGCTTCGGAGAGATTAATTATAATTCGCGCTTGCACTGCCCCCTGCCTATCAGTAAACCCGCCAAATATCCGGGCCATAGCGCAGTCTGGTAGCGCGTCCGTCTGGGGGACGGAAGGTCGTGAGTTCGAATCTCGCTGGCCCGACCAAAAATCAGAACGCTGGTGCTCAAAAGTACCAGCGTTTTTTTATGAATGTAGGTTGCTATGACCGAACAGCTTGCCTCTCGCGGTGTTCTACCGTCACAAACAATTCGAGAAATGATTGAGCAGGGCGCAATCAGCGCGGCTCAGCCGATTCCCGAGGAACAGATCCAGCCCGCTAGTCTGGACCTCCGCCTAGGTGATCGAGCCTATCGGGTAAGAGCCAGTTTTCTGGCGGGGTCCACGAACAAAGTTCAAGACCGGCTAACAGAATTTGCTATGCATGAGATCGACCTTCGAAATGGCGCGGTTTTAGAGGTCGGCTGTGTATATGTGATTCCTCTTCAGGAATCCGTATCTTTACCTCAAGACGTTTCAGCCATTGCGAATGCAAAAAGCTCAACAGGCCGCTTAGATCTATTTACGAGGCTTATTGCCGACAATGGTGTGGAGTTTGATCGGATTGAGGCTGGCTACACCGGCCCTCTCTATGCTGAAATTAGCCCGCGCACATTTTCAGTCCTGGTGAAACCGGGCGCTCGTCTAAACCAAATTAGATTCAGAAGTGGTGAAGCCATTTATTCGGACGATGAACTACGCTTCCTACACCGCTCTCTTGGCCTAGTGGATGGTGAAGCCATAATTGATCAAGGGATAGGGTTTTCGGTGGATCTAACCCCGCGTGAAAACGATGTGATTGGTTGGCGCGCCCGCAGGCACACAGGGCTGATAGATCTCGAAAAAATCAACCACTATGACCCCAGAGAGTTTTGGGCCCCGGTCCGCCAGCTAGGCGGTTCAGGTGTCATACTTGATCCCGGCGAGTTCTATATTCTGGTGAGCCGAGAGGCAGTTCATGTTCCGCCGGATTGTGCCGCTGAAATGACACCATACCTTGCCATGGCCGGTGAATTCCGTGTCCATTACGCTGGTTTCTTCGACCCGGGATTCGGCCATGCCGCCGCTGGCGGCGCAGGCTCGCGCGGTGTGCTAGAGGTAAGATGCCACGAAGCCCCCTTTGCGCTGGAACATGGGCAGGTTGTCGGAAGGCTGGTATACGAACCAATGATACAACGTCCTGACAAACTCTATGGCGCTGAGTTAAACTCCAACTATCAGGGTCAAGGCCTGAAGCTGGCTAAACAATTCAAAGTATAGCGTAAGAGGGTACCATGGATTGGACGGCGCAGGTCGATGTCTATTGCGAGCGGGTAGAT
>JBMYPG010000175.1:0-7137 GCA_049600095.1 Pikeienuella sp.
TCGGTCGTAGTAATGACCTCTTGCTATTCAGACCCTGAAGACCGGGAAACCTATGAAGCTTATGAGGGCGCATTGAAGGCGTCGGACGCAGTAATACATCCGGTTTATCTGTATTGCTCCGAAGCTGAGATGTTACGGCGTGTAGGTGCGGAGGAACGATCGGCGCAGGGGAAGATTTCAACAAAGAGTGGCCTGCTGGCCTATGTTGCAGCCAATAATTTTGTACCGGTTCCGCGTGATGCTTGTATTCGGATGGAAACGGCCCGTCCGGCAGAAGATGTGGCGTGTCAGCTTGTTGCGCAGTTGGGGTTGGGCGCAGGTTAGGTGGCTTTCAACATGCTGTAAGCATCGCCTGAGTTTCATCCCACAGCCTCCTTACAAGATCGGCTGCGGGTTCTGTTGTGGCTAACCTTGCTGATTGGCCTGCCCATACTTGCATGTGGCTGAGGTCGCCAGCCTTTGCTGCCTCTGCCCGCATTGCGGCGGTTAGGCCGCTTTGTACCGGATAGGGGGCTGGGTTTGGTGCGTCTGCTGCGCCAGCCGCTTTGACGTATTCGGTGGCGATGCTGCGGCCTAGTCGGCCAGAGAATGCGCGGGTTACGGTTGTATCTTCTGGCAGGGTGGTTGCGATGGCGTCAGCCCATGCTGAGGCGATGCCTGCCTCTGGTGTGCGGAGCAGGCTGGTGCCGATTTGCACGGCGGAGGCACCGAGCATCAGTGCCGCCGCGATGCCCCTTGCGTCGCCAATGCCGCCTGTGGCCACGACTGGGGTATCGCCCACGGCGTCAACAATAGCTGGTAGTATGGCGAACAGGCCGAAGGTGTCGGTGGCTGCTCTGTCGGGGTCGAATGACCCGCGATGGCCACCAGCCTCTGCCCCTTGTGCGATGATGACATCTGCCCCGGCGGCGATGGATTCCTTTGCCTCTGCCACTGTTGTGACGGTGGCGAACCATTTGATGCCGCGTTCCTTGAACCGCTCAACGATTTCGGGCGGGTAGACGCCCATGATGGAGGATACGATGGCCGGGCCCGCATCAATGACGGCCTCGCATTGGGCGGCGAAGTCTATTGGCGTGGTATCACCGGCGTCTGGCGCGACCTCTGGGCCGTGTTGACTTAGGAAGGCACGGACTTGTGCCTCATGCGTATGGTTACGTTCTGGGGCTGGGTCAGGGATCCAGAGGTTAAGTTGAAAGGCACCGTTGGTTTTGGCCCTAACATCATTGGCCCATGTGCGGATTGCTTCGGGTTTCATCAGCAGGGCGCCACAGCCACCGAGACCGCCGCCATTAGCGACTGCGATGGCCAATTCCGGTGGGCAGGCCCCGGCCATCGGAGCCATCAGGATTGGCGCGCGCAAGCCGTAGGATTCACAAAAGTTAGCGGTGCGGGTGAGAGGGGTAATCATTGCAGGGCCTTTTGATTGAACACCTTTACGTTAAAGCGCAGTGCATTCAAATTGAAGCATCCTGCCCGCCTGAACGCGTTATGCTTCGCAAACTCTGCCTCAGACGGGCAGGATGATGCGTGTTCTAAAAGTAATGCACAACGCTATAAGCAAAACTCATGAGAAGAAACCAGCCTTCGCATCTGTTATGCCCCTTTTTGAAAGGCCACGGAATGATAGCCCCCACTTTGTTTCTGGTTTGCGGAAAGATCGCATCGGGGAAATCGACGAAGGCGGCTGAACTTGCCAATCGGCCCTTTACTGTTTTGATTGCTGAGGATGATTGGCTAAGCGTTCTGTTTGGTAAAGAGATGATGACGATTGCTGACTACGTGCGATGCTCTGCCAAATTGAAAGCGGCCATTGGCCCCCATGTTGTTTCGCTATTGAATGAGGGCGTTTCCGTTGTTTTGGATTTTCCAGCAAACACGGTGGCCGATCGTGCTTGGTTGTTGGGGGTGGCCAAAGAGGCTGGCGTCGCCCATGAACTGCATTTTATGGACCATTCAGATGAAACCTGTCTGGCGCGGTTGCATGAACGGAATGGGAGCGGGGAGCATCCATTTGCTGTTACTGATGCTCAGTTTGCGCAAATCACGGCCCATTTTGTGCTACCATCGACGGATGAGGGACTTGAAGTTGTTGTGCATGGGTAGGGATGCTGGCCTCTGACCCATGCGCACCAGCTATTTCAACATACTCGGTAGCCACAGTGCCGCTGCTGGGAATATTGCCAGGAAACCCATCACCGCCAGTTCTATCATGACGAATGGCATTGCCGCCGCGTAGATTTGGGTGAGGCCGATGGTTTTGGGGGCGACGCCGCGCATAACGAATAGCAACAGTCCGAAGGGCGGGGTTAGCAGACTGATTTCCATGGCGATCAGCATCATAACCATCAGCCAGGTGGGGTGGATGCCCAAGCTCTCTGATATTGGCAGGAAGAATGGCAATGTCAGGAGGATCATGGAAATCTGATCCATAAAACAGCCGAGGAACAGCAGGACCAGCATCATCATCAGCATGGCGGTGACGCGGTTGAACTCAATCGTACTGATCGCCTCTAGCACGCCGCTGGTGGCACCTGAGACCTGCAAGACCTGCGCAAAGGTTAGTGAACCGGCGATGATGAATAACAGCATGCCGTTAACTTTGGCGGTTTCGCGCAATGCCTTCATCAGGTTGGCTGGGGTTAGTTGGCCGTAGATCATGGCGATGATGACGGCGGCGATACAGCCGAGCGCTGCTGCTTCCTCGGGGGCTGCGATGCGGCCAAAGATGGAGCCGACGACGACGATGAAGATGGTGAACAATGGCAGGACGTCAAAAACGAAAGGCTTCCACCGCTCCCACCCTTTGATGTCTACTTTCTCGGCCGGGGGTACCAGTGATGGGTTCATGCGGCAGCGTAGGTAGATGTAAACAACGAACAACGCCGCCATTGCCAAGCCGGGTAGGATACCGGCGATTAGCAGTTCTGAAATGGAACGTTCGGCAAGGCTGGCCAGCAGTACCGCAAGTGCAGATGGGGGGATAAGCATGGCGATGCCACCGACGGCCATGATCGGGCCCATCGCCAGTTTGGCATCATAGCCGCGTTTCATCATGTCTGGCAGCAGTAAGTTCCCCAGCAGCGCGGTATTGGCGATGGTGGAACCTGAGAGCGAAGAAAACACAGTTCCGCCAGCGACGGAGACCATGCAAAGCCGCCCCGGCACGCCTGAAATCAGGCGATCAATGGCGGAGATACTTCGGAACGCCACACCGGTTTGGAACAATATCTCTCCCATAAGAATAAACAGCGCTACGGGTACCAGCGAGTATTTCGAAATGGAAAAGACATATTCCATCGGCATCAGGCTTAGCCCGATTTCACCGCGTAGAAAGATAAAGGTGCCGAGGATATTTGCAGCGAAGAAGGCAAAGGCAACGGGCGTGCCGAGCACCATCAGGATGATGACGCCGCCCAAAAGCATGGTGAGTGCGAGATACCATTCCATCGATCACATCCCCTGCTGCGGGTCATCGAGTTCCTCAGCCAGGTTTTCGGCGCGGAAGAAACGAAAAATAAACTCTAGCGACAGCAAGGAGAATGTCGCCAACACGACAGCCAGCAACCACCATTCGGGGACGTTGAAATATTTCATCAACATCGCATCGAACATCACGCTGTTGGACAGGTTTACGTAGGCAAACCACGTCATGGTTAGGCAAATCAGACAGCCAGCAACATCAATGATGCGCTCAAACAAGATCAGTCCGCGGCGGGGCAGAGCGCTGAGCAGTATGTCGACCCGAACATGGGCACCAAGACGCAAGAGCCATGGTGCGGTTAGAAAAACACCGGCGAACAGCACGTATTCGATGACTTCTTGTACGCCAGCGAGATTGCCGAGACCGAAGGACCGTAGGAACAGGTCAACAGAAATACCGATGACAATGCCAGCGATGCTAAGACCTGCAATTGTGCCTAAGAGATCGTAGAAACGCCCAAAGGCAGCGTCTGCGAGTTGGAGAGTTTTTAACATACTGGCCCGATTTAACTTATTGGCCCGATTGGGTTTATTCCAAAGAACGCCCGCTGATGTGAACCAGCGGGCGTTCCATTGTCTGGATTAGTTTGAGAAGAGCGGGCGAAGTTTCGCGGCCAGTTCGGCGTCAATCTCTGCCAGACCAGCCCAACCTGCATCACGTGACCCACCGACCCATGCTTCCGCATCGGCACCGGTAAAGGTGATGATCTCAAAATCCTCAGCGGCCTGTTTGGCCCCAACTTTGGCGGCCAGTTTTGGGTCACCTTCGGTCGCTGCGGTTTCAATCGCAATCGCCTCTTCAAGGATCAACTTACGCGCAGCTTCCGGAAGGCCATCCCAGACCGAAGCGTTTGCGATGAACTGAAGGTCAACGTCATAGAAACCCGGGTCTACGCGATATTTTGTGACCGTTTCCCAACCCGGCTGATGGCCAATCACCGGCCAGCCGTAACCGTTCACTGTGCCGTTTTCCATCAGTGTAAAGATCTGTGCACCGCTGGAGTTCTGCGTGGTGGCACCCATCGCCTTAAAGAAGTTGGTATAGATCGGCACAACGCGCAAATGCTTACCCGTTAGATCTGGTTTGTCGATTTTGTGACCATCGGCGAGGAACAGGTGGAATTGTACGCCGTGGTGAATGCGGGCGATTGGCATCAGGTTTTTCGTGCGATGCACCTGTTCCATAATGTCCCAACCGCCATTGGCGCGGACTTCTGCCGGGGTTTTTTCCATCATCTTATAGGCGTCAGCCTGTGGCAGCACGTTGGCGTAATAAGCGCCGGTGCAGACGACAAAATCATAAACGCCCTGAGAGGTTTTCTGAACCACGGTGAATGGGCTGCCAATTGCTGGCGCGCCGCCGACGTAGTCGATCTTGATCGTACCAGCGCCCTTTTCATTGACGGTTTTGATCAGAGCTTCCAGCCGTTTTGAGAAAAACGAACCTTCGGACCAGCAACTTGCCGCAGTGATTGTTGCCTCGGCAGATGCAGAACCGGCAGCAGCGGTCAGAGCCATAGCTGTGGCCAGTAGTGTTTTCTTGAACATGTTTATCCTCCCTTGGCGTTAGGTCTGCGCGCCTTGTTTCGTTTCCGGGCCAATCGTTAACGAAACGCCCAGATTACGCGATGACGATGCAGGCAACCGGAAAGCGGGTCAATGCCTGTGTCTGTATGAAAATGCATTTATTGTGGAGCGGGAGTGGGTAAGGGGGGCGTAATTTAGGCCCCTCTTAACATCGGTTCAGTTTAACTCAGCTTTCAAACCATGGCTTCATGCCGTCCATCAATTTTTCATCGAAGGGGCAGCGGGTTAGGTTTTCTACGCCGTCTTCGGTGATCATGACTTGATCTTCTAGTTTGATGCCAAATTCGCCGCCGACCGCGCCGATGTAGGCTTCGGAGCACAGGAATGTGCCGGGCTCGATCGGGTAATCGAATTCGCCATCCTCCCACCGGTCGGTGTATTTGATCAGTGGCCATTCATCGCAAAGCCCGACGCCGTGCATGACACAACCATATTTCTGTTCGTTGAATTCAGCGGGCATCGGGCGGCAATTTTCGCTGACATCCTTGATCATCATACCGGGTTTCAGCATCTGCCAATTTTCAGTGATTTGCAGGTAGGCCTCTTTGTGGAGGCGCTTCATCTCTGCCGTTGGTTCGCCATCGCCGATGAACCAAGAGCGTGAAATGTCGACGCACATGCCGTAGCAACCGATCAGGTCAGTGTCCCAGCTTACAATCTCGTTGTTCTGGATGACGCGCGGGCCGCATTCCTGAAACCATGGGTTCGTGCGTTGGCCAGAGGCGAGCAGGCGGGTTTCGATCCATTCGCCGCCGCGTTTAATGTTTTCAGCATGCAACACGGCCCAAACGTCATTTTCGGTCATGCCCGGCTCGGTCTGGCGGCGCATTGCGGCCAGCGCAGCCTCACAAGCGTGCTGGGCGCAGCGGAGAGCCTTAATCTCGTCCGGGCCTTTGATGGCGCGGGTTTTTTCCATCATTTCCTCGCCGTCGTGCAGTTCCATGCCGAGGTGAGTGAGCGCATGGGCGCCGTGGAGCATGATTTTATCGACGGCAACGCGGCGGTTGTTGCCTGCGTGCTTGCGCATCAGCTCGTCCACCGAACCGGCAAATTCGTTGGCGGTTTTTTCGACGCCATCGCCGGCGGAGAAATAGAACATGCCCGCGCCGCCACGTACTTCTTTGACCAATGGGTTGAAGGAGGTGAGGTAATCCAGGCCCTTGTACTCCCACACCACCATATGGCCGTCGGCGGTGACGAGACAGGCACGGAACGGATTGTGGGTGTTCCAGAGCTGCATGTTGGTGGCGTCGGTGGCGTAGCGGATGTTAAGCGGATCGGTGAGCAGAACCGCGCCATAATCACGTTCGGCCATCGCGGCGACGATACGGCGGTGGCGGTGGGCCCGCATTTCCTGAAGGTCGGGGCATTCAATGCCTGCTTCCGCCCATTCTTTGTAAGCCAGAGGGGTTGGCCCGATTTCCACCCGATCATTGTCATCCGGCGTATTGTCGGCCCGTTTGCCGGGGTCAATTTTACGCGTGTTGGAATAGGTCTGGTGTTTGCTGGTCATACGAAGGCTCCCTCTGCTTTGATGATAAGACGCGGAGCGCTGGCACTGGGCGCGTGGGAATGCGGCATGTGGATGTCGGTTTGGGGCGATGGGTGAGATGAGTAGGTAAGGACGAAAAAGAATAGGTTGCAGGGTGAGTGTATCTTAGAAACTTGTTGATAACTCTACTTTTTGCTTAACTGCTGTGCGAGATGCGAATTGAGAATTGGATACCATTTTAGATGGAAGCGTATTTTGGAAAAACCTTGCTGTGCAGGACTAAGCACAAAGGCGAGACAGTTTTTGGCAGGATTTCGTTCTGCGCGGATTCAATAAATGCGACGATTGCAGGTTTCGAAAGTTTCGTTCATTTCGAACATACGGATGAAATTCAGTTGCAGCTTGAGGACAATCAATTTTGCACAGCCAAAGCGTTTTCGGTATCGTTAGGCACTCGGTCAAACGCTCAATTCCATACACACTATGTACACCTCAATGTTATGCAGGCTGTAACTGGGTTTAGGGTCAGGACCTATTAATCTCTTGCAGAGTTAAGAGTGTTCTGAATCAATGCT
>JBMYPG010000176.1:0-7083 GCA_049600095.1 Pikeienuella sp.
TCCTTATCCGCCAAGTGTGGAAGGTGTTGGGCCATGGGGTGTCGGAAGTGACGAAGACAGAGCGCAGGGGGCGAATGATACCGCGGGCCATCCGCCGGCGCGAGAACGTGCGGAACGGCGCGAGGCGCGGGGGATGCGGGTCATGGCCGAAGGGGTTGAGATGGAGCAGCAGCCTACGCCGGAGACGTTGGAGCGCGAGGCGGATGTACCGAAGGCTTGGGAGCGAACGCTAGATATGCGGGAAGAGATGATTGAGGAGATGTTAGGGGAATAGAACCTGCCGTCGCGACCAACAGCGGACGTTGGAGCAAGCCATAGCGAATTCACAAATTGAGCCCTTATTCCCAGATGCTGCACTGCAAACATTTTGAAGTAAGCACGGAAACCGGCCGTTGATTCATGGAGTGCGTCGGGAAAAGAGGAGGGGCACGCGGTTGCTCCTCGCGGATGATTTTGTCGACAGCATTGCGCCTATTTAGGCTCCACAACGCCACCGGCAATGGGGCGGGCAAAAAAGTTGCTACGGGTTGGTCAACAGATACTCGCAGGTTTTTGTGTCAAAGCCCGAAATGCGAAACCCGTCCGCGAAAGCAGCCGTAAGTGCTGCGCGCACGCGCAGGCGTTCGGCAACGGCGCCCTTGAGGTTGTTCGACAGAAGTGCACCGAAATCAGCAGGGATTGCGACACGGAGGTCGCCGCCGGTGACAGGCGGGGTGCGCGGATTTTCGGCGCGGTGTACGACTTCGGGCGCGGTTAGGTGCCATTCGGCAAGCAGGCGATCCGAGGCGACACCGGCGTTGATACCCTCCATCTTGCCATAGTAATCATGGTAGTAGGTCCCGGCGGTCGCCCCTAACCTTGCGATGTTCAGGTTCGCGTTGACGCGGCGGAGCGGGTCATAGGTCCAACGCACCGTCGTGATACCTCGTTCAAGACACCAGTCGCGCTGATACCATTTCAGCTTTACGCCCAGCCCCATGCCGCGGCTATCTGGATGCACGGCTAGTCGGTGCGAATGCTGCACATCGGGTTGACTGGTTGGAAAACCAAAGAGAAAGCCCAGCATGCGCCCCTCGGAAAAAGCACCGGCAACCAATCCCCCTTCGTGCTGAATCGCGAGCATGATGTCAGAATTGTCGGCCGGGTCGTCTTGTCCCCAGACTTCGCGTTGAAACGCCTCAGAACGTTTTAGTTCTTCAACCGAGTTCAACTCGCGTATCGTCAGTTCTGGCGTCGGCTGGTTCATGTCCCAATCTCCTCAACGTGATCGGTAACGGATTTTAGATAATCGTGGTCCAGCGTCACGCCGATGCCGGGGCCGGTTGCTGGAACGGGCATCTCGCCGTTTGAGGCCTCCAGCGGTTCATTGATGATGTCACGCTTGAAATAGCGGCTGGCGCTTGATGTATCCCCGGGTTTGGTAAAATTGGCCAAAGTTGCAAGGTGGATATTATGCGCGCGACCGATGCCTGCCTCCAGCATGCCACCGCACCAGACCGGAGCCCCAAAGGCCGCACTTGTGTCGTGGATGGCACGGGCCGCGGCAAACCCGCCAACGCGACCGACCTTGATGTTGATGACCCGCGCCGCCCGCATTTCCAGGGCTTTGCGTGCATCGCTGGCGCTGCGGATGCTTTCATCCAGACAGATCGCCGTTTTTAGCGATGCCTGCACTTGGGCGTGATCATGGATATCGTCAAACGCCAGCGGCTGTTCAATATAATCAAGGTTGAAGCCGTCCAGAGCCTGCAGAACCGGCAGGTCAGCAAGCCCGTAATCGGTATTGGCGTCTACCGTCAGCTTAATATCGGGGTACTGGTTGCGCACGGCCTCGACGATTTTGACGTCATGGCCTTGTGCGATCTTTAACTTGGTGCGTTTGTAGCCGCTGGCCAAAGCTTCGTCGATGCGATCAAGGGTTTTCTCAATAGGTGCGATGCCAAGGCTGACGCCGACATCAACAGAATTGCCCACACCGCCGAGGGCTGCCTTCAGGGGGATGCCAAGGCTTTTGGACCACATATCCCAGAACGCCATTTCAACAACGGCTTTGGCCATCCGGTTGCCGCGCCACGGCGCGAGATATGGCTCCAGCTCGTAAGGAGATGCAAATCGCTTGCCGATGATCGAGGGCAGCAGAACATCACGCAGAAAGGCCATTGCGCCGGGAATGGTTTCCTCAAGATAGTCGGGGGTTGGGTCCATCACCGCCTCGGCTATGCCCTCAAGCCCTTCGCCCTTCAGCACCAAAAGCGGGAATGTCTTGCAGGTCATAGTGCCGCTTGAGATGACAAAAGGTGTGAGCAGAGGCAGGCTCACGATCCGCAATTCGGCAGCTTCGATCAGGATACCTCCACGCAGGGCGGTAGGGGCAAAAGCGGTTGAATGTTCTGGCATATTTTTGACCTAAATGGCTTGAGATTTCAGGGCGGAAACCCCGCTAGCTTACCTTAGAGATAAAGCGCTTGAATTCTTCTGTCTTGGGATTGGTGAACATTTCCTCTGGCGGGCCTTGCTCGGCAATTCGGCCTTCATGCAGGAAAACAACTTCAGAGGATACATCGCGGGCAAAGCCCATCTCGTGGGTCACGACAATCATTGTGCGCCCTTCAGCGGCGAGCGATTGCATCACCTTCAGTACTTCGCCCACCAACTCGGGGTCGAGCGCGGAGGTTGGTTCGTCAAACAGGATTGCATCGGGTTCCATTGCCAAGGCGCGCGCGATGGCGACTCGTTGCTGCTGCCCACCCGAGAGCTGCGAGGGGTACATCTGCATCCGATCCTCAAGCCCAACGCGCTTGAGCAGTGCCTCGGCCTTGTCGCGGGCCTCTGCCTTCGCGACGCGTTTGACCTGTATCGGTCCTTCCATCACATTTTCCAGAACCGTGCGGTGTGTCCAGAGGTTAAACTGTTGAAACACCATGCCCAGACGGCTGCGGATGCTCTCGATATGGCGCGCATTCTGCGGTTTACCGTTGCGTACAATGACTTCTTCGCCCTGAACCGTCACCTTGCCAGAGGTTGGCGTTTCGAGGAAATTGAGACAGCGCAGGAAGGTGGATTTTCCAGAACCCGAGGAGCCGAGGATCGAGATCACGTCATGTTTGTTCGCTTCAAGTGAAATGCCCTTGAGAACTTCGAGGTGTCCAAAGGATTTATGGATATCTTCGGCTTTTAGAACGGTTTCCGCTTGGGTCATCCTTGGGCTTCCTTCACTGGCACCGTGGTGGCACGTGGTTTGTTATGGGCTTCGATATGGCGGCTTAGACGTCGTTCTGCTTGTCGCCAGATCAGCACAAAGATTGCAGTGATGCAGAGGTAGATTACAGCCGCCCAGAGGTAGACCGAAAAATCGAATGTCTTGGAAAATACCTGCCGCGTGCGGCCCATGATATCAAAAACCGTCACCACGCTTGCCAGCGCGCTGGCCTTCATCAGCAAAATGACTTCATTGCCCAAAGCGGGCCACGCGATGCGATACGCATGCGGGTAGACCACACGGCGCAAAGTTGTGAGGCGGCTCATGCCGATGGCTTTGGCAGCCTCGATTTCGCCACGGTTCACGCCCATGATACCACCGCGCAGGATTTCAGTTTGATAGGCGGTCGAGTTCAGCGCAAAGGTCAGGAGGGCGCAATTGAACGGATCCCGAAAGAAATTCCAGAGGCCCCATTCTGTTAAGAACGGACGAAATTGGCCCGAACCATAGTAGATCAGGAACAGCTGCGCGAGGATCGGCGTGCCGCGCATAAACGAGATGTAAAGCCTCAGCGGGGCTTGGACCATTGTCGGTGCCTGCACGCGGATCAAGGCGAACGCCGGAGAGAAAAACGCTGCAATTAAGGCGCCAAGAAGCGTCAGTTTGATCGTCATGAGTGTGCCATCAAGAAGGCGCGGCCAGTATTGGATGAGGACGTCGATCGGGTTCATTTCATGCCCTCCTTACGCCACGATTGGCACGTTTTTCCATCCGCGCCAGAACCACTTCCGACAGCAGGCAAAGCACCCAATAAATCAGGCAAGCCACAAGATAGAAGGTGAAGGGTTGTTTCGTGACCCCAACGGCCACTTTGGTCATGCGCATCAGATCATCCAAGGCGATCACCGAGACAAGCGCTGTATCTTTAAGCATGTTGATCCAGAGATTGCCTAAGCCGGGCAGCGCAAAGCGCCAAAATTGCGGCAACTGGATCCGAAAGAATATCTTTCGCTGGCTCATACCGATTGCGCGGCCAGCCTCGGCCTGTCCTCTATCAAGCGAGTTGAACGCGCCTCGGATCACTTCGCCCGCGAAGGCACCGAACACCATGCCAAGCGCGATAACACCGGCTGCAAAGGGGCTGAAATTAGTGCCGCCGCCGTCAGGGTTCCACCAGCGTAGCGCCGAATTCAAAAGCAAACCAACGCCGTTATAGACCACAAACAGGGTTAGGATTTCCGGCAACCCGCGCATGACGGTTGTGTAGCCGAACCCGAAAAAGCGCAGAGTTCGCAACTGCGACAGCGAACAAAACGCCGCAAGAAATCCAAGGGCGAGCCCGACGGGCAGCGTTACGATGGCAAGTTGCGCCGTAATCGCCAGCCCGCGCAGAATTTCATCCCCCCAGCCGGCATCGCCGTATGCAAAGAGCTCATACATGGCGTGGCCTTGTGGTTGGGGGGACAAATTGCATCATTTCATCGTATAGACGTCGATTTCGAAATACTTGTTGTTGATTTCAAGATAGGTTCCATCAGCACGCATTTCTGCAAGCGCATTGTTCAGGTTCTCGCGCAATTCGTCATCTTCCTGACGCACGGCCATGCCAACGCCGTCGCCGACAAAGGCAGGATCGGTGATCGGTTCGCCTCCCAACTCACAGCATGCGCCGTCTTCGGATTTTGTGGTCCAATCCAGCATCGGCAGCATGTCACCGACTTGCAGATCAATACGACCGCTTGCCATGTCCAAATTTACTTCGTCCTGCGTAGGATAAAGGCGGACTTCGGCGTCAGGATAGGTTGCCTCGGCAAAGTCGGCCTGCGTTGTTCCCGACTGCGCGCCAATGATCAGGCCCGAAAGAGATTCATTGGTGAATTCGATGATATCGCTGCCCATTGGGACAACATGCGTCATCGCAGCAAGATAGTAAGGGTCAGTGAAATCAACCTGCTGTTTGCGTTCTTCGGTGATGAACATCGACGCAACGATCACATCATATTTGTTTGCCAGCAGGCCGGGGATGATACCGTCCCAGTCTTGGGCTACAACATCACATTCTACATCCATGCGTTTGCACAATTCCAAGGCAATATCGATGTCGAAACCGGCGATTGTCCCATCAGATTCGATGTAATTGAACGGAGGGTACGCGCCCTCGGTTCCGATTGTCACAGTTTCTGCGGTGGCTTGCACTGCAAAGGCTGCCGTGAGGGCCGCCGTCGCGATCATTGTCGTCAGTTTGGTTTTCATTTTGGTCTTCTCCCGTTGAGTTTGGTTTTCGTTACTTCATTATTTGGGTGACAGGGTCGCCCACATGGCCTGTGATGCGCCCGAACAATTCAGCGATTTGGTTCAGCCGGTCCCCTGTATCGGGGCCAAGCTCCATGAATACGCCGTTGATCAGAAGGTTGCCCAGACTCGCCATAAGGGCGGTGGAATCCCAGAACTGGTTAACTTGCGTCGGCACGGCAAACACCTCATCGGCGACCCCATTTCCCCAGTCACAATAGACGTCAGTGATCAGCGTGACAGGTATGCCCGCGCCATGTGCTTCTTGCGCCAGCACCTTGGCCTGCCGCGAATATCTGCGGGCCTCGAAGATGACCAGGCAAGCGGCGGTGTCCGACGCCAGCAATTCAGAAAAATTCCCTCCGGCAAGGTCCATCAACGTCACGCTATCGCGCAGATATTGCAGTTGGTTTGCGAAATATTGGGCGATGCCCCGTTCGGTTTGAAACCCGGTGATAAAAATCCGTTCCGTCTTGGCCAGACGTTTTACCACACGCTGCCAGTTCTTTGTTGTCGCCAATTCGTAGACAGACACCAAAGCAGCAATTTCCATCTCCATCCCGCGCGCAAGATGGGACTCATTGTTTTCCGAGTTTTTGCGAAGCTCGTTCAGACGTTCACTCATGAGCCAAGGATGGTCCCCGATGTGACCTTTCAAATGTTCCTTAAGGTTCCTGAAGCTCTCGTAGCCGATCGATCGGCAAAAGCGACCTACGGTGGCTTCGCTCACCTTCACTTTCGCTGCGATACTTGCGGCCGTTTCAAAAGGAAGTTCCGTCAGGGAGCCACTCATGTAGCTGGCAATCGCCTTGTCCGCTTTACTACCATTCCTCATGGAATTGGAGAGAAGGGTCTCTATTGGCAGGGGCAATTGTGAACTCCGAAACGGCTTAGGGATTCGCCGTACATTGAAAGTTTTATTCCAAATTGTCAAATCTCAAATATTTCTGTCATTTTGACTGCAGAACCATGCGATACTGAAATATTATGAGCCAGTAACAGGGGCGGCGGTTGTTTTAAATGACACACTATCGCGCACAGTGTTGCATACGGGCGCAGTATTCTTGACTGGCAACAATGTGGGTTCAATTCAAAATCACCTCACTGCCCCACCGGACCGCAAGCTGCCGGGTACCCAATGGCGTCGCAGGGCCTGGAAGCCAATTCTTCGATTTCGGAGTGAAGTCCGCTCTGATCAGGTGAAACCAGACCTTGGTATTGCTTGACCGAACGGCCGCAAAGTCCGCATCTTACCAGTTTGTGCACCGCGCAGCGAATGGCCGCAATCGTCGCGCATTATTGAGTCTAGTTGGGCAAATAAAACTCAGCGATTCCGCGTCTGCCATCTACCCGCACCAATTGGACGATGACATCGATCGACTTCTGAATGTACTGCCGCACCTCAGCGAAGTTCAACGGCGTGCCCGCTTGCAAGACCATTATTGCTAAACGATCTATTGCGAGCTCAGCTGTTTCCGCATGGATGGTTGAGACTGACCCGCCGTGTCCGGTGTTGATCGCTTCAAGATAGGTCAAGGCTTCGTCCCCGCGCAGTTCCCCAACGATAATTCGGTCAGGGCGCATCCGCAAAG
>JBMYPG010000177.1:0-7013 GCA_049600095.1 Pikeienuella sp.
CGGCAATGGTAATGACTTCGGAAACGGGTTCAGGCATGGGCGAGCCTCCTTTTTTCAGCCCGCCCTTACTGGCAGCTTCAGCATTAATGGGCCAGTCTTTTTACACAGCTTTGGTTCACCAGATGATCAATTACCCTTCGGGGTCGAAATCTTCGACAGTGGGGTACGCACCGCCTGTGTTGCAAACCCGCTCAACCGATGGCCGCGAAGGCGGGTCATTGCGATAATAGAACGTACCACGCGGCAATTCACTTGCCCTGTCGTCCTGTCGGTGCCAAGGGTCGCAGGGCGATACGGTTGGCCGCCCGTTCGTGGGATGGAACCAAACATGCATTGCAGACATCCGGCCGTGACGAGGGTGAATGCCAGAGGCTCTCATATCAGCATGCTGAATGACATTTTCACCATTCGTATCAACGGTTAGGCCATCATCCCGCGCGTCATTGGTAAGATTGTCATTATCTGCAATCCGAAAACCGGGGTTCAGATTCAACAAATGATACCCGGCCTCGTGAACCAGCAACCCATCCTGCATGAAATACCACCCCTCGACGATATCCCAGTCAAACCCCTCCAGATCGGCAACCTCATCGCCATCATCATCGGCATATTCAAAGGCATAGCCCATGCCGATAATCCGCCAGTTCTTTGGGAAACCGTTTTCTTTTTCAAAAAACAACAGTGTCGGCTTTTCCAGATCACCATCCGAGAAGGTAAATGCATCATGCGCGGTAAAGGGCTCGCTGCCAGTATGCCTTACCATCGTAACCCCAAACCCAGCTAACTCCCCATGCTTAACTCCAAAGGCAGATGGATGAGCATCGCGCCATTTTTCCCCATCAGTTTGGTTTGCAGCCCGCAGGTTTGGATATTTTGCCCGCGCATTCGCAGCGGCAATGCCAAGGATCGTATCAGACTTCAAAATCGGCACTCGGTCGCCAAGTGCATTAACCCAATCCACTTTGGATTCAGGGTTTGCCGCGTTGTCCTCTGGCAGGTCGGTACACCCGACAAGCGCCGCGATGGCGGCAATGTAAAATATGCGCATTAGTTGCTCCAATCAGATTGCATAATACGCAATGATTAGCTGACCAACGCCGCTTGTTCTGTTTCTTTACTCACAATTGATTGATGAACGCTCTGATCGCCGAAAGGCTGTCTTCCTCATCCAAACGTGGAATATGTCCCCTGTCAGGCACAGCATAAGCTACCAGGTCGGACTTTCGAGCAACCATATCCGCCGCTGCCTCAGCGGTTAGCAGATCAGAGTTCTCCGCCCGCAACAGAATTGTTGGGATTGGTAGCAAAGCATCGAATAACGGCCACAACCTCGGCCCGTCAGGGTCCAGCGCCGCCGCTTGCTCAATAATCGCATCGCGCAGTTTGGCGTCATAATTCAGCTCTAATCCGTCATCCGTGACCACAACAGTCCTCGCGGCCCAATCAGCCCAGAAATCATCGCCGACATTCTGAAATGCATCGCTGTTCATATGCCGCAACGCGCCAGCCAGCTCATTGAGAGTCTTCGCCTTCGGAGGCATCCCCAAATAGGTCATGATTTTACCCAGACCTTCGGGTGCCAAAACTGGCCCAACATCATTCAGCACAACACCAGTCAACCGTTGCGGCGCAGTCGCAGCCATTACCATCGCCTGATAGCCACCACGCGAAGATCCGATAACAATGCACTTTTCGACGCCCAAGTGGTCCAGCAATGCAACAGCATCCGCCGCCTCAACCATGATGTTATAGTTGGCAAAATTCGGATCGTGATCTGAAGCTCCACGCCCTCGTGCGTCCATGCAAATGATCTGCCTGCCTTCAAGGCTAGGCCCAATTGCCTCTACGAAATGGTCAAAGTCGGCCATGTTACGGGTCAGCCCGGAAAGGCACAACAAAGGCACCGCATCGCCGGTGCCCTCAACGCGAAAGGCCAGTTTCAATCCATCGGCAGAGGTGAAAAACTGTTTCATGCTGATGCAGCTCCACGCGCTGCAATATCCGGTATTGCCGTTAGGTCAGATACAATCTGATCCGGCTTCCATGGTAACCGGTCAACCGGCTCCCCGGCCCGATTTGCCCACACAGTCTGAAACCCATGGCCCGCCGCCGCAGCGGCATCCCAGCCATTTGAGGACACGAACAAAACCTCATCAACAGCGCAGCCATAATGCTGCGTAACCAGATCATAGACTGACTTATGCGGCTTAAACACACCCACACTTTCAACGCTCAATACCGCATCCAAAACAGAACCAATGCCAGCGCTATCCACCGCACCTTTCAACATATCGGGCGACCCGTTCGATAGAATGCCAGTGTTCAATCCAGCATCCTTCAACGCAGTTAGCATCGCGGGAACTTCGGAGTAGGCCTGCAATTCCCAATACAGCGCCAACAACCGCTCGCGAAGTTCTGCATCATCACCCAGACCGGCAGCCTCCAGCGCAAAATCGAGCCCGTTTTGAGTTACATCCCAGAAATCGCAATGGGCATTCGCGACGGCGCGCAGCCATGTATAGTTCAACTGCTTCGCCCGCCACGTCGCTGCAACTTCCGGCCATTTGGCAGCCAAGGCCTCGCGCCCGGGTTCTGTGGCTGCGATGCGTGCTGCGGCCGAGACATCAAACAATGTGCCATAGGCGTCAAAAATACATGTGGTGATTGCCATCAGTCTTACTTTCCAACTGCGTCTTGTTCGGTGCGGAAACTTACGGGCTTGCCAGCGATCCGCGTGCGATAGACTTGCACGCCCTCCAGCACCCTTTGCACATAGTTGCGGGTTTCACGAAAGGGTATCATCTCCACCCAGTCGATCCAGTCGACATCAGCTAAACGAGGGTCCCCACGGTCGCGGACCCACCGTTCAACTCGGGCAGGACCGGCATTATACGCAGCCGCTGCCATCGCCAACGATCCTCCATATTCGGCCAGCCGACCGGCCAAATAGGCCTGGCCCAGCGTCGCATTATACTGCCAATCGCTGGTCAACCGGCTGCGAGAATACTTTAACCCTTCAGCGCGCGAGACCTTTTTCGCGGTCGCAGGCATCAACTGCATCAAACCGCGCGCACCAGCAGGGCTGATCGCTTCGGGGTTCAATTCAGATTCCTGCCGCGCAATCGCCATGGCCAAGGCTGGCTCGACCGGTCCACCCATTCTGGCCAACCCCGTTAGCGGATAGTAATAGCCACGCAAAACATACCCGGCCCGTGCCGCCTTTTTGGCAATGCGAATGGCCGCATCTGGCCGCCCAACTGTCATTGCGTAATCTGCAATCGCCGCAAACTCAGCCCGTGACGAAGCGATATCGCCAAAATGAATCAAAAACCGATGCGCAGACCGTTTTTCATCACCGGCATTCAACAACGCCGCCGCCCGCGCCGCGGTGGAACTGGCATATTTCGACCCGGCCCAATCACCCGCTGGCCCGTCAATCAATGATGCATCCGGGGTCACGCCAATTTTCACCGCCGCCAATTGGCCATAAAAACTGGTCTGATACTGTGCAGCCCGTTCATACCACATAACAGCCCCGGCCTGATCTTTGGCCGCCTCGTGTGCACGACCCAGCCAATAATTCCCCCGGCCAAAACTAATCGGCGTACCGACAGAGGCTAAGAACCGGCTGAAATGCGCAATTGCCCGATCCGGGTCGTTCAACTTGCGCAGCGCGATCCAGCCTGCCAACCACTCCAGGTCCGCAAAATCACTGCCGCCATCCATGTGGTTCCGATTGGCGAGATTGTATGCCCTGACATATTTCTCTTTACGCAACAGCCACCGCACCAAAACCCGCCGCCTGTTTGACCATTCCTCCGGGCGACCCAGCGATGCTTCGCTATTGGTGTGCGCCTCGATCAATTCCAAAGCACCGTCAAATCGGTTCTTGCGCATCCGCCATAAAAACCGCTCAAACGCCAGCCCCGGATCATTCCGTAAGCTCGCAGGCACCGCTTTAATGGCCCCATCAACACCACTAGCACGGCGGCGCAATAATGTCCGCGCCTCAATCAATGCGGCCCAACCCCGACTTAGATAGGGTTTCATTGCCCGCGCATCACCGGTTAACCCTGCCCAGGCCATGTTGTCAGCGCGCTGTTGGTCTAGTTGTTTAACGACGGAACCATATGCGGCCCGTATCGCTCTGACTTCTTCTGCTTTCATCGACGAGTTCAGCCAGACGCGCTTAATCTCGGCTCTTGCCTCATCAGGGCGACCAGCCCAGTCTAACGCAACTGCACGGCGTAGCGCGCCAATTCCCGTTTGGGTACCTTTAGGGCTAATAAAACCGTCAATTTCCGCCAGCCTCGTACCGACCGGAATCTTACGCTCCCCTTCTCGCCGCAATAGGGCAAGGCCCGGCCATTCCGGCGCTCGCGCAACAAAATCAACATAATCCGGCCAATCACCCTGACCGCTGCGCAGCAATCGCCAATCGGCCATATCACGTAAGGCTTGCTCAGATGCGCGATCCCTGATTCCCCGCACGCGGGACCACCGTTTTGCGTCGGCAGCGTCCCAAATCGCAGCGGCATCTTCTACCGGGCCAGCAGCATGGCTTGGTAAGGAGGCGCAGATGCAAAACAGCGCCATAATCAGTATTCGTGTCATCAGCGGTAAATCCGGCAAAAAATCATCGAAATGATCCTAACATGCCCACGGTTTGGCGCCAGTCACGATCTTGCGCACATCGCGTCTGGCGGTTAGGTTGCCCGCCGCCCGCAAAGGGTGAAAATGCCAATCATGGCTCCGAAATATCGCCCGCCCAAATGGGCGCGCAACACATAGAAAAGGTCGATCCGATGTTCAGAGGTTCTTTCCCCGCGCTTGTCACGCCGTTCAAGGACGGGGCGGTGGACTATAAGGCCCTGACCGACCTTGTTGAATGGCACATCGCCGAAGGTTCTCATGGTCTGGTCCCCGTTGGTACAACGGGCGAAAGCCCAACTTTAAGCCATGATGAGCATGAGCAGGTGATCGAAGCAGTGGTAAAAACCGCTGCTGGACGCATCCCTGTCATCGCAGGCGCTGGTTCAAATAATACGGTAGAGGCCGTCCGCTTTGTTCAGCATGCCGCCCGCGTTGGCGCTGATGCGGCATTGGTTGTCACGCCCTATTATAACAAACCAACTCAGCGCGGCATGATAGAGCACTTTACACAGCTTAACGATTGCGCTGACATCCCGATCATCATTTACAACATTCCCGGTCGTTCGGTCATCGACATGTCAGTCGAAACGATGGCAACACTCGCGAAACTGAAAAACATCGCAGGCGTAAAAGACAGTACCGGCGATGTCGTGCGGGTTTCAGAAGCCCGTCACGAAATCGGCCATGATTTCTGCCAGATGTCAGGCGAGGACCCGATGGTTCTGGCCCATATGGCGCACGGCGGTCATGGGTGCATCTCCGTCACAGCTAACGTCGCGCCGCGCTTGATGGCCGAATTCCAGAACGCCTGTATGGCCGGTGATTTTGCATTGGCTCTGGAATATCAGAACCGTCTGTTACCACTCCACAAGGCAATCTTTGCTGAGCCCGGTTTGGTCGGCGCAAAATACGGTCTGTCAGTTCTGGGCCGCTGCGAAGAAGAAGTCCGCAGCCCGCTGACCACCGCGCTTGACGAAACCAAAACTCAGATTCGCGAAGCAATGGTCTTTGCCGGACTTATTAACAGTTAAAAGGGCAGGGGTGAGGTAACTCTCACCCCCCGACCCAACAGAAAGTTTGGGTCATGGCCCCGAAAAAAGAACCAGCACAGAAAATCGCAGCCGAAAACCGCAAGGCACGCCACAACTATTTCATCGAGGATGAATTAGAGGTCGGAATCATGCTGGAAGGTTCCGAAGTTAAATCTCTGCGCGAGGGTAAAGCCCAGATCGCCGAAAGCTATGCAAATGTTGAGGATGGTGAGTTGTGGCTGATCAACAGCTACATCCCGGCATATGACAAAGCCAAAACCTTTGGTCACGATGAAAGACGTCGCCGTAAGTTGTTGGCACACTTCAGACAAGTCTCAAAATTATGGCAATCTATCGGCCGAGAAGGCGCGACACTTATCCCCTTAAAGATCCACTTTAACGAGAAAGGCATCGCCAAACTGATGCTCGGGATCGCTAAAGGTAAAAAGATGTCGGACAAACGCGATACTGAGAAAAAGCGCGATTGGCAGCGCGATAAAGCCCGTTTAATGCGAGATCGGGGCTAAAATACCCCCCTTTACCTATGGTGACGGTTTCGTCACATGTCTCGCAAGGTGCCACGAAATTCGCGCGCAAATTGAAAAATGTCACACGGTTTTAGTTCATAGGCTTCACAATCGGTTCCAACTTCATATCTTGCTTAGTGGGGCAAGGAGGAACGCGGATCATGAATATGTCAGTTACCGAACTTAAAGCAGAAGGCGCGCCAGCCGGCGAAGTCGAATTGCAGAACTTGCTACGCCAGCAACTTGTGCAAGATGATAACGTAATCGCAGAAGAATTGCGCAGTGCAGGTAAGGTCATCAACTACGCCAAGGGCGATGTGTTGATGGAACGCGGCGAATGGTCAGACCATGTTGTGTTTATCCTATCTGGCGAAGTTGGTGTTGTAATTGGCGGCAACGTTATTGCGACTCTCGTCGCCGATCAGCACGTCGGCGAGATGGCAGTCGTAGACCCTAACAAATCGCGCTCAGCAACAGTTGAAGCTGTTACCGACGCGAAATGTCTAATAGTAGAAGGCGAAGATTTTTGCCGGATCGCAGACAATTATCCGATGATGTGGCGCAGAATTTCATCTGAAATGGCAGAACGCTTGCGTCGTCGCGGATAAGCGCACCAATCTATATGGTGGAAATAGCCGCGTTGCGTATTTTGGCTTGATCTGACACCGATAGCGCATGACGAATCCTTCAGATTTCTTCGATGCGCTTGATGCGACCTGGCCACCGGCGGAGCGAATCCTCCGCGAGCTTGGAAATCCAGAACCTCGCCTCCAACTGGAGGATGTCCGCGAGCTTTCGCCGA
>JBMYPG010000178.1:0-7000 GCA_049600095.1 Pikeienuella sp.
ACTTCAAAACTTTGTCTTTGTTGTGTTTATGTCTGAAAAAAGCTGTTTTTTACTATTTTATGTCACAATTTTGGTGCGGAACAGAAACGTCATCCATTTTCAAAATAAGCTGACGTATACTCAAGGTAAGGCACTGCAGCGGCTAAGGGAGCAGCGGCAGCCAAGGGTGCTAAGGCATAGCCACCAATTACCAACAAAAACTCTGACCTGCCTTGGTCAGACGCACGTTTTTGATATTGCGCAACAATCAACATCACCGCGAGCGTCGCCAATATCAGCGCGGACAGAGAAAAAACTTGCCCAATATCGGCCCTGCCATCAGCGAACCCTTTAATCGCGGGCCCGAGCATAAGCGCCGAGATGCACAGCATTAACAGGCTAAAGACTGAAAGACCGCGCCAAGTCATGTTCAGAAAAAGTCAACCGCCACGCGAAACTTGCGCTCGACCTCTTTCACCGCACTGCCGAGTGCAAACATAACAACTCTGTCGTCCTCGTTCAGGATCAAATCTGCATTGGGCAGCTTGGCCCCATCATGGCTTAAAACCGCGCCCACCAATGAATCATCAGGAAAATCAGCCGCCCGCAGGGTCTTTCCCGCAATCTGAGATGTTGCCAGAACCTGCAATTCGATCAGCTCCGCATCCCCCTCACCAATGGAATGCACCGCCCTTACCTTGCCGCGCCGAATATGGCGCAGCACAGTTGAGGCAGTCGCGGCCCGTGGGTTAATCACCACATCCAAACCCAAAGAGCCTGACATATGAGAAAACACCGGGTTATTCGTCAGCGCTATCGTCTGCTTCACACCAGCCTGTTTGCTTAGGGCTGATGACAGCAGGTTAACCCGGTCGTCGTCTGTCAAAGCAATAAAGGCATCGGCTGCACCAACATTTGCCTCTTCCAATATTTCCGGATCAAGACCGTCGCCATGCAAAACAACCGTCGAATTCAGACTGTCGGCGGCCTGTACCGCATTCGCCCTATTCGCTTCGATCATCCGCACACGAACGCCTTGCTCTTCTAGCGTGCGCGCCACTGCAAGGCCAACTTGCCCACCACCAACAATAACAACACTAGACGGCGGTGGCCGTTCTCCGCCAAAGATTGAAAGCGTACGAGGCATATCGTTCTTTGTTGCCAGAACATAAACCTGATCTCCGGCGATCAACTGGTCCTCTCGGTCTGCCCGCCGCATGACACCATCACGCCTAAATCCTAGAACCAATGCATGGAGAGTTGAAAACAGCTCAGTAAGCTGACCAAGTGGCGTATCCAGAACCGGGCAATCCTCGCTAAGAGCTATCGCCGCGACGCCAACTTCTCCATCCAAAAACTGCGCCATATCGAATGCAGCCGGTTCATTAACTCGGCTCAAAGCAACCTTAGCAACCTCAGCTTCGGGTGAGATGATAACGTCGATCGGCATGTGATCGCGGCGAAACAGGTCAGACCATCGTTCCTCCAGATAAGATCCTGCACGAATGCGGGCGATTTTCTGGGGAACATTGAACTCAGTATGCGCCACCTGACAGGCCACCATGTTCACTTCGTCCAGATGGGTCACGGCAAAGATAATATCCGCATCAGTCGCCCCTGCGCGTTCCTGAACATCTGGATGAGAAGCATGTCCTACCACACCAGAAACGTCCAGCTTGTCTGTTACCCGGCGTATAAGCGTGGCATCCTGATCGATCACGGTAAGGTCGTGACCTTCTTCCGATAATCTGCGGGCAATCTGTTCACCAACCCGCCCGGCACCGCATACGATGATCTTCATGGCTTGCTCCAACGCCTAATGACGCGATTTCGGTTCGATGTCGTCAAGCGACTATTCCGCATCTTCTTCGGCAATTCGCGCCACACGGGCACCACCAGTTGAGGCAGTTGAGATATTCAGAGACTTCAATTTACGATGCAACGCTGACCGCTCCATCCCAACAAATGCGGCGGTACGAGAGATATTGCCGCCGAACCGGTTGATCTGCGCGACCAGATAGTCCCGCTCAAACAATTCCCGTGCTTCCCTTAACGGCAAACTGGCCTGCGCCGCCGTCAAACTGGCTTGCATTACCGTTTGTGGCCCCCGGCCATTGTCAGAAGTCAGTTCCTCGGCTTCAATTCTAGAGTCGTCCCCACTTAGGATCATCAACCGTTCAACCAGATTGCGTAGCTGCCGCACATTCCCCGGCCAACCAAAAGTCTGAAGCGCAGCAAAGGCTTCGGGTGTGAAGCTACGTTTTGGCAGCCCCTGTTCTTCCGAAATCATATTGGCGAAATATTCCGCCAATTCCGGAATATCCTCCCGCCGCGCCTCCAATGCCGGCACCTCAATTGGTACCACATTCAACCGGTGATACAGATCCTCACGGAACCGGCCCGCCGCCATTTCCATCTTCAAATCACGGGCGCTGGAGGAGATGAGGCGTGCATCGACGCGAACCGTCTCTGCCCCGCCCGGGCGGCGATAGCTTTGATCAACCAGAATACGCAGAATTTTGGCCTGCGTTCCCAACGGCATCTCCGCCACCTCATCCAGAAACAGCGTGCCTCCATGGGCCATATCAAACAGGCCCGGCTCCACCCGTCCGTCCTCATGAGCACGACCAAACAGCACATCTTCCATTAAATGGGGCTCGATGGTAGCGGCGTTGGCCACAACAAAGGGCCGCGTCGCCCGGTCTGAATGCGCATGAATGTAATGCGCTGCAACTTCTTTTCCCGAACCAGGCGGACCAGAAAGCGCTACACGGCTTGCGGTTCTTGCAACCCGTTCCAATCGGCTCCGAAGTGTAGAAATCGCCGGGCCAGAGCCAATCATCTGATGATCGCGTGTTTCCTTGGCCTTCAAAGCTGCATTTTCGCGCCGCAAGTGGCTGGCCTCTAACGCCCGCGAAACCACGACCAGCAATTGGTCAATGTTGAACGGTTTCTCAACAAAATCATAGGCACCTTGCTTGATCGCAGCCACGGCAATTTCGATATTTCCATGGCCCGAGATGATAACGACAGGCACCTCCGGGTTATCCCGGCGCACGTTTTTCAAAACCTCAATGCCATCCATCCGGCTGCCTTGTAGCCAAATGTCCAAGATGATCAGGTCCGGTGGCGACTCGTTAATCGCAAAAAGGGCCCCATCCGCGTCCATTGCCTGACGTGTTTGATATGACTCATCCTCAAGAATATCTGCAATCAGCGTCCGAATGTCCGCTTCATCATCTACGATCAATATATCGGTCATATCATTTTATCCTGTATGCTCTGCGCTACTGGAAGTTTTACAACTACGCGTGCTCCACCCAGACCACCATCCTCAGTGGGCGGGGCATCCGTCAAAGTAAGCGATCCATCATGTTGTTCGATGATCTTTTTCACAATGGCAAGGCCAAGGCCCGTCCCCTTTTTCTTACGTGTTGTCACATAAGGTTCGGTCAGGTTGTTTCGTTGTGCTTGCGGCAAGCCAAGTCCATCATCATCCACAGTAATCTCATAAATCGAACCATTGCGGAGGATTGAAACCGCAACGTTACCCGCCTCTTGATCGGAGGTTTCTAATTTAGTTTCAATGGACTCTATGGCGTTCTTAATAATGTTCGTCATCGCCTGTGTGATCATGGTGCTATCACATTCGCACAGGGCCGCTGTATCACAGCCGTCCACTTTCACTGAAACGTCAGAATGGGAATCCTGGTGCATCAGCACAACGTCATTCAACAGTTTTGACAAATCATGCTCACCAGATTCCGGAAGCGGCATACGGGCGAAACGGGAAAATTCGTCGACCATTCGGCGAATATCACCAGCCTGCCGCACAATCACATCAGCATATTGTTCAAAGGTTTCCTGATCTTCTCCAACTCGTTTGGCAAACTTGCGCCGCATACGTTCCGCTGACAACTGAATGGGGGTAAGCGGGTTCTTAATCTCATGCGCAATACGCCGGGCAACATCACCCCAGGCTGCTTCTCTTTGCGCAGCAGCCAATGCCGTCATATCATCCAATGTCATGACATAGCCCTGCTCAATGTCTGATGATCTGGCGGCAACACGCACTAAAAATTCTCGTTCATGGCCCTTTATCACCACCACGATATGGGCGTGAGCAGATCGCGCCGCACTGGTACAGGCCTGATTGAAAACCTCCGCCGTTTCCGGGGCAATAGCGGTCAGGTCGTCTCCAAATTCAATTTCCTTGGACAACATGGTCTGCGCTGCATCATTGACCATCTCCACAACACCCGCGCTGCTCAGGCCGATAACGCCTGCAGATACGCCGCTTAACACGGTTTCAATGAAATTCAGCCGTTGCTCAGACTCCTGATGTGCCTCAATTAGTTCATCACGCTGCTGCTTCACTTGCGCAGTCATGCGGTTAAACACGCGGCCCAGCAATGATACTTCATCCCCCTGGCCGCCATCTGGCACCTGCACATCAAGGTCGCCATCACCAACGCGTTGCGCTGCACCGGCAAGAACGCCGATGGGCCGCGATAGTCGCTCAGCAAACCAAAGGCCCAACCAAATCGCGACCACGATGACCAGCAGCGCAAAGCCAAAATAGACCAATCCAAAGATCGATAGTATCCGCTCCCGCGATGCTTCGGCCCTCTGATAAAGACGCACCGTTTCTGCCGTTTCATCCAGCAGCAACAGCACCTCACCATCAATCTCCCGCGATACATAAAGGAACGTATCGACTAGGCTATTTAGGTGAACTAACGCTCGTAGCTCATTGTTTTCTTTATCCTCAAAGATCACAACCTCTCCACGGCGAGCTCGAGAAAGCTGAAATTCACCGGGTGGATCATAGGTGAAAGTATAGCTGAAATCACCGCGCTGCAAAATCGTCTGCGCGCCATCAATCAGATAGGCCTCAGGAAATCGTTTTAGCGCCTGTTGGTGGCGCAAATGCTCACCAAGGAATTTGGCATTTTGCCCAACTGCCCCCACCCTGTTCAGGTCATTGGCCATGGCCAGAACATCGCCATTGATGGATCGGCGATGCTCTCTCGCATAAGCTTCAGCGGTATAGAGCGAATTCTTTACAACGCTTCGCACTTTTTCAGAGAATAACTGTTCAAAACCAACGCTCAACGTAATCGTAGCAAATACAGCGACAACAATCGTGGGTGCCATCGCAACGAGCGCGAAAATTCCCGTCAGCCTCAGGTGTAACTGCGCGCCGGCAGAATGCGCGCGCCGGTCGCCGATCAAGGTAACTAAGCGCCAAACGATCATCCCGCTCAGCACAATAAAATACGTCAGGTCTGCAAGACCCACAAACAACAGGAAACGTGGCGTAGGATCTGAGCGGTTCAGAGCGAATGTCGTCGCAGCGGCCAAAGCGATACCGATAATGACAATAATGATCAGGAATGCACCGCTGAACCTGCCATCTCGAACCAGTGACGCAAACCGGACAACGCGCGACTCTGCTTCCGCTAAGGCGCTCGCCTTCGGCTCATTTCCAACGCCCTGAGGATAGTCTGGGACCATTCGCAGCCTTACTGTTGCGCAATTACATCATTTTCTTGCCGCGTGTGACCGTAATGTCAAGCTCTCTAATCTTTTTCCGCAAAGTATTCCGGTTAATTCCAAGGATTTCAGCAGCCTTAATCTGATTGCCATTCACTGCCTCCAACGTCAGGGCGATCATCGGCCATTCAACCTCTTTTATAACCCGATTATAGACACCGGGTGAAGGCAACGCCCCTTCATGAAGGCTAAAGTACCGCCTCAAATGGTATTCAACGGCGGCTCCAAGGGTTTCTCCCATCATCGGCGCCGGTTCAGTGACAGAGCTTGGCCGCGCCGCCAGTTCTTCCTCAACCATCGGCGCATCAATGATTTCGTCTGCACATAACGCGACGAGCCGTTTGATTAGGTTTTCAAGTTCTCTGACATTGCCACTCCAGTACTGTTCACTCAGCACTTTCAATGCATTCTGGCTTACTGTTTTTCTTGGCAACCCTTCGGCAACAGCTCGGGATAGGAATGCACGCGTTAAATCCGTAATATCCTCGATCCGTTCCCTCAGTGGCGGCAAGCGTAAAGGCACGACATTCAGGCGATAGAATAAATCTTCGCGAAACTTACCTTCATGGATGAGTGATCGCATGTCCTGATGAGTTGCCGCTATCAAGCGA
The DNA here is from genome assembly GCA_049600095.1 of Pikeienuella sp. Classification (GTDB taxonomy): domain Bacteria; phylum Pseudomonadota; class Alphaproteobacteria; order Rhodobacterales; family Rhodobacteraceae; genus Pikeienuella. Next base: position 6,147 of record JBMYPG010000178.1, read on the forward strand.
ACATCTGATTTGATCATGTGGCGATTGCTGGCCTGTGGAAATTCCCCATCTTGCAGAACTTTCAGCAGTCGAGTCTGCGCAACCATCGGCATATCGCCAATTTCGTCAAGGAACAGCGTGCCACCTTGCGCACGTTCCAAACGGCCACCTTGATATTCACCGTTTATTGGTCGATCCCAACCAAATAGCTCATCTTCGATGGCATCGGCTGGTGTTGCTGCAACGTTGATCGTGACAAATGGCTTATCTTTGCGCCGCCCGAAATCATGCAAGGCCCGCGCGACCAACTCCTTACCAGTACCGCTTTCGCCGCTGATCATGACTGAAAGGTCAGTCTGCATCAGCCGCGCCATAATTCGATAAACCTCCTGCATAGCAGGCGATCGACCAATCAGTGGCAAAGCCTCCTGTCGGGCTGTCGGCGGTTTCTGTTCCGGTGCGACCTGAGGCGTGCGTTGGTTTAGCGCCCGTTTCACATGCTCCAATACTTCTTTCAGGTCGAAAGGTTTGGGCAGGTACTCATAAGCGCCAACTTCAGCAGCGCGAATTGCAGTGACCACCGTATTCTGCGCACTCATCACAATAATCGGCAGGTCCGGGCGCTTTTTGCGGATTGCAGGGGCCAGATCCAGGGCATCACCATCCGGCATCATCACATCAGTGACGATCAGGTCCCCCTCTCCGTCTTCGACCCAGCGCCAGAGCGTTGTGGTCGACCCCGTTGTCCGCACGCGGCATCCGATGCGCGTCAGCGCCTGATTCAAAACCGTTCTGATGGACCGATCATCATCGGCAAGCAGTACTGTCCCCAACATTATTTCGCGCGCTCCTTCGTAATTGCAGGCTCACGCCAG
>JBMYPG010000179.1:0-6997 GCA_049600095.1 Pikeienuella sp.
CCCAAAGCGGTGCCTCTGGCCCCATCCCCAGCAAAGGAACCACATCTAACGCCCAGCCATTGGGGTCAGTCGCATCGATGAAGGCAAACATCGCACCAAATGCAATCGAAAAGAACAGCGCGGTGTCGAGCGTTGAACCGATCAGCGTAGATGCCAATGGCGCACGCCACCATTTGCCATCACGCAGCTTTGAAAAGATGAAAACATCAACCAATTGCGCGGTCAGGAATGCGATACCAGAACCGAGCGCGATACGCAGCGTTACAAGCGGGTCGCCGTATTCGTTCACAAACTGGCTGGCAGTCAATGAACACGCGACACCAACAAGGAAACCAACAAAAACAACACGGCGAGCCGCCTTCGCACCCAGTGCACGGTTGGTCAGGTCTGTGATCAGAAAGGCGAACGGATAGGTAAACGCGCCCCATGTCAGCCAGTCACCATAAAGATGCTGGACCAAAATATTCGAAGCCACGACAACAATAGCCATGGCAATTATGCCGGTGATAACACCTTTAGAGGTCCAACTCATGATTTCCGCTCCGTTCCGATGGGATGCGGGCGATTAACGCTGGATCGGTGAAAAGGCAAGGAAAAGTTGGGGGTTTGGTGGGAAAGCGATCAGTTGAATTGAATGACGTACTGAAATGACACGATTGGAGTTCAAAGCTTGCAATTGACCTATTCCTCTAGCAATCGCTTAACCGCATCGGTCCACCCTCCATAACGCTCCGCCCTTTCCAACGCATCCATTCTAGGCTCAAACCGATGTCCCAAGGCCCAACAGGCCGCAAAGCTATCCAAGTCGGCCATACCTGCACCGACTGCCGCCAGCGCAGCTGCTCCAAGTGCAGTGGTTTCGGTCACTATCGGGCGATCGACAGGCGCGTCTAGCTGGTTTGCTAATGCTTGCATGGTCCAATTGCTGGCCGTCATGCCGCCATCTACACGCAATACCGATTGGTTGGCGTTATCAGACAGCGCGCCATCGGCCTTCATCGCCTCCCACAAATCACGGGTTTGATAGGCTACGCTTTCCAATGCAGCGCGGGCGAATTCTGCGGGGCCGGTGTCACGGGTTAGGCCAAATATCGCACCACGCGCATCGGCCCGCCAGTAAGGTGCCCCAAGACCCGTAAAGGCCGGGATCATATAGACACGGGCGTCGGGGTCGGCCTGTTCGGCCAATGCCTGAGTCTCACCCGCCCCAGTAATCAGCCCCAAGCCATCGCGAAGCCATTGAACAACGGCACCAGCAATGAAAATTGACCCTTCCAAAGCATAAGTGGGGCGACCATCAAGTTGATAGGCGATGGTGGTCAGCAATCGGTTTTGCGAGGATGGCGCCGAATTGCCCGTATTCATCAGGGCAAAACACCCCGTCCCATAAGTCGATTTCATCATACCCGGGGTAAAACAGGCTTGCCCCACCGTCGCGGCTTGTTGATCGCCGGCAACACCACGAATGGGGATTGCCCGTCCTAAAACAGCCGGGTCTGTCTCTCCAAAATCCGCTGCACTATCTCGCACATCGGGCAGCACCACTTTGGGAATGTCAAAAAGACGCAACAGTTCATCATCCCACATTCCTTTGTGGATATTATAGAGCATAGTGCGGGCCGCATTCGTCGCATCAGTTGCATGAACACGCCCCCCCGTCAGATTCCAAATCAACCAGCAATCAATGGTACCGAATGCAAGCTCCCCTGCCTCAGCCTTTGCCCTCGCCCCGGCTGTGTTATCCAGTATCCAGCGAAGTTTGGTGGCGGAAAAATAAGGATCAAGGAGCAAGCCAGTCCGCGCCACTACGTCCGGCTCTGTACCATTTGTCCTGAGACCATCACAAAAATCAGCAGTGCGCCGATCCTGCCAGACAATTGCTTTACCGACGGGTTTGCCGGTTACCCGATCCCATACCACCGTAGTTTCGCGCTGATTGGTGATGCCGATTACAGCAACCTCATCAGTTAGCACTTTACGGCACATAGAACGGGTAGAACTCCAAATCTCTTCGGCATCGTGCTCGACCCAACCCGATGCGGGAAAAAACTGCTGAAACTCCTGCTGCGCAGTGGCCAAAGGTTGGAAATCAGCACTAAACCGTATTGCCCTACTGGATGTTGTACCCTGATCAATCGCCAATATTTCGGCCATAGCATCCTCCACCTATCTATACTGATTTGGGCGGAAATGGCGTTTGATCGCAACAACGAAATTGATGAAATTCACTCCTTTTATTGACGCTTAGGTAAACTAACGACAATATACGGCAATCATATTGATTTTCAGGTTGAGGCAGATAATGACCGTCATCCACCCTCTCGATCAAGAAACGGCGCTGTCGCTGCTTAAAGAAGGAGTATGGGCCGGGGCCAGCACCAAAGCCTATGGCAACATGGTCGGTACATTCGGAGGTGTGGTTGCCGCTACACTGCTGAATGCAGTGGTGAGTGATGAACGACGCATGGGGGAACCTGTTTCATTGACGGTCAATTTCTGCGCATCGGTGGTGGTTGGTGATTTGACGGTACAAACAAAATTGCAGCGTGCTGGGAAGTATACGCAACATTGGTCGCTGGAACTAACGCAGAACGACCAGATATGCGCGACAGCTTCGGTGGTTACCGGTACACGGGGCGATGTGTTCGCGATGCAATCGGCCGGTGCGCCTGATGTGCCAAAATTTGAAGATTGCACACCGATACCTGAATATCCGGTGAAATGGATGGGGCGGTATGATATGCGGTTTGTTGAGGGACAGCCCGAGTTTGCATCCAAACAGCATGACCCTTTGGGGTCACCTTATGCGGCAGTCTGGTTGCGGGACAATCCTGATCGTACGCTAGATGCGGTGGCGCTAGCGTCATTGGCTGATTGCTTTTTTCCTCGGCTTCTACACATACGTGGCACCGTTGTTCCCTTTGCCACGGTATCGATGACCACTCACTTTCTAGCAACACCGGAGGATTTGGCCGAACAAGCGGATCGACCGGTCTTAGGGGTAGTTGATGGAGATCGGTTCCAAGGAAATTTCCACAATCAGCGCATGCAGTTATGGAGCGAAAGCGGCAAAATGCTGGCCGTTGGGACACAGGTTGTTTGGTATAAGCACTAAGCTCAACTCACGCTAATTGACCGGGTACCAGAAATCAGTTGAAAGACTGAATGTCCGCGGTCATTCGGCTGTGTTGATTTCATTTAGGTAATGTATGACCACCAACCTAAAACCAAAAACTGGCCAGTTTGAATTTATCGCCCTAATGGCGCTGTTGACCGCGATCGAGGCGTTGAGCATTGACGCGATGCTGCCCGCTCTAAGCCTCATTGGAAAATCGTTAAATGCACCGGGCAACCAACCTCAGTTGATCATAGGTGCGATCTTCCTTGGGGTCGCCTTTGGGCAACTGATTAGCGGTGCGCTGTCAGACAGCATAGGCCGGCGCCCGGCTGTGTTCATCTTTACCGCCTTGTACTTGGTCGGCACGGCCATCTGCGCTTTTGCAACAAATTTCGACCAAATGTTGGGCGGGCGTCTATTGCAGGGGTTTGGCTCCACCGGGCCGTATGTTGTTTCCCTGGCAATCATCCGCGACCGGTATCAAGGGCGCGAGATGGCCAAAATCTCTTCTTTCGTGTTGAGCGTCTTTATCCTTGTGCCAGTTGTTGCACCGCTACTGGGCCAAGGCATTTTGCTGATCGCTGAATGGCGGGCAATATTCATAGCGCTAGCGGTCTTTGCTGCTGTGTTAATGATTTGGTTTGCGATCCGGCAGCCAGAAACATTATTACCTGAGGCGCGGATGAAACTGTCTGTGCACAGCTTTGCGGTGGCTGCCGGTGAAGTGCTAAAGACGCGGGTTCTTATGGTCTATACTTGCGTAAATGGTATGACCCTCGGGGCGTTCATCGGCTACCTCAGTTCTGGTGCTCAGATTTTTCAGGACGTCTATCATCAGGGTATTATGTTCCCTGTATATTTTGCACTCCTCTCAATCTCCATTGGGATCGCAGGTGCTTTAAATGGCGTTTTGGTTGAGAAACTTGGCATGCGGCGGCTGACCGGAACAGCGTTTGCTTTGTTAGCGGTCGCATCCTTGGTGTTTATGTTTTGGGCACAAACCTATGATGGTGTTCCACCATTTGCTGGCTTGTTGGTGTGGCTGGCAATCTCAACATTCTGCTTTGGCACCTCATTCGGCAATATGGCCGCAATGGCGATGGAACCTTTGGGCGAGAAGGCTGGCATGGGAGCCACGATCTACGGCTTTATTTCAACGTTGATTGCCATATTGGTTGGGTCGTTCGTTGGCCAAGGGTTTGACGGAACGGTTGTGCCGCTGGCGATCGGTTTTGCGGCGGGGCCTGCGGTTGCGCTAGTGCTGATGTTTTTGGATGGTGGATCGCCTTGGCGTGAACGGTCCGGAGTTTAGGAGGTCGCGCTTAAGTTGAGAATTGCTGTGATCCGATTATAATAGATCCAAATTCAATAAAGGTATGAGATGAAGTTCAAAATTGCCCCTGTGGTGAATAGAGGCTTTTGGCTTTGCACCATCGCATCCATTGGGCCATTTGTGATCTATTGGATTTGGCCGAACCTGTTTGTGGATTTCCTCTCGCCATTAATCACTCGTGATGATCTGATCGCCATCGTTCCAAAACTTGGCAAAGACCTGAAAGTTATCGAGCAATATAGCCAACCCTTGCGACTGGAACCGTTTTTTTACACCTACTTCACGGCCCTGATCTTATCCAGTGTAGTGGCATTTGCCTTTGCACCATTCATGTTTTTCGTTCCAAAGCCTGAGGCAGCGTGGACTAAACAATTGGCAGAAATTGACGGAAAATTAACTTGGCCTCTGGGGCGGATTGTTTTGATTCTAGCAATGATTGGTTATCCTTTTCTCCTTTGGATGGGACCTTCGTTCATCGCCGAGCCAGATTGCTTCCCCCCTCGGTGTTATCGATTTGGTCCTTTTCACGATGTGATTATGTGCCTTTTCCTGTTTGGGTACAGCTTTGTCGTTATGATGGGCGCTCCGGTGATCCATATAATGGCTACGGGTAAGCGGGCTGAACGGTGAATGCTGGCTTGCGTTGTTGGGGCTAAATAGACGCCAACAAGGGCAGACAGCCTAAGTCAGTTTCGTTTGTCAGCTTTGGTGGAAGAGGCCGCTTAGGTAGCCCACCAACAAAAAACGCCCGGCGGTGCTCCGGGCGGTTTTGTTTAAGGTTTGATGGGGTGTAAGCTACCCTACGTTTTAGTTAACCGGTTTCAACAGTCCTTTTTCGGCAGCCAAAGAACGCATTTTCTTTTGCAGTTTCTCAAAAGCACGGACTTCAATCTGGCGAATACGTTCGCGGCTCACATTATACTCGCCACTTAGCTCCTCCAGCGTCACTGGGTTCTCTTTCAGTTTCCGCTCGGTCAGAATGTGCCGCTCACGATCATTCAGGCCTTCCATCGCCTCAACCAACATCGTGCGACGACCTTCCAACTCGTCCTGCTCAGCATAGTCCTGAGCCTGATCAGCACCGTCATCAGTCAACCAATCCTGCCATTCAGCGGTGCCCTCTCCATCCGCACCACCCATCGGCGCGTTAAGGCTGGCATCGCCCCCACCGCCCATCCGGCGGTTCATGGAAATGACTTCCTCTTCGGTCACGTTTAAATCGGTGGCGATACGTTCCACATTTTCAGGGCGCAGATCGCCTTCCTCCAGCGCGCCAATGCGGTTCTTGGCTTTGCGCAAGTTAAAGAACAGTTTTTTCTGACCAGCCGTGGTGCCCATTTTAACAAGGCTCCACGAACGTAGAATGTATTCCTGGATAGAGGCGCGAATCCACCACATCGCATAGGTCGCAAGGCGGAAACCTTTTTCGGGGTCAAAGCGTTTGACCGCTTGCATGAGACCTACATTGGCTTCGGAAACGACTTCTGCCGTAGGCAGGCCGTAGCCGCGATAGCCCATGGCGATTTTCGCCGCCAGTCGCAGATGTGATGTCACCATCATATGCGCAGATGCGCTATCCTGATGGTCTACCCATGCTTTAGCCAGCATATACTCCTGCTCAGGCTCCAGCATCGGAAACTTCCGAATCTCCGTCAGATACCTGCTGAGGCCGGCTTCCGGCGACGGGGCGGGTAAATTGGCGTAGGTCATGTATCCTCCCTATTGCGCAGCTTGACGTGCGCGTAAACCTGATATGGGTATCGGTAAACGTGCGTGCAAGATGTCGCAGCGCCAATATCCGATTTGCTTCAAATTCTCTCAGCCATGTGAAAACCGTTAATCGATTTCGTTATGTCTGTTTCAAATCAACGGTAAGATTACGTAAATCCGGCGGCAATTCGCTTAAAAATTCATGATATTTTTGTGAAATTGGGTGCACAAAACCTAAAGTAGCGGCATGAAGCGCCTGACGCGGGAAGGTCGCCGCAAACTCAGACAGACCATTTGTCTTACCCCGACCGTAAAGCTGATCACCAATCAGACCATGCCCAAGGTGTGTTAGGTGAACTCGAATTTGATGGGTCCGCCCCGTTTCCAAACGGCAGCGGATCATCGCGGCACGCGGTGAAAGCAATTCTTCGACCTTAAAGCGGGTAATCGCGTGACGGCCGTTGTTTTTAGTCACCGCCATTTTCTTTCGGTCGCCGGGGTGACGGTCAATCTGTGTATGAACGCGAAACCACGAACCATCAATGCTGAGACCGGGAGTGCCCATCAGGCGAGGGTCTGCTCGGCTGGGCGAACCGCGAGTGATCGCAAGGTATTCCCGATCCAAATCATGCGCCGCAAAAAGTGCTGAAAGGCCGTGATGGGCAGCATCTGTTTTGGCGACAACCAACAGGCCCGAAGTATCTTTATCAATCCGGTGCACAATGCCAGGGCGTTTCACCCCACCAATACCTGAAAGGCTGGTACCACAATGATGCAACAGCGCATTGACCAAAGTTCCGTTTGGCGCGCCCGGGGCCGGATGAACGACCATACCG
>JBMYPG010000180.1:0-6955 GCA_049600095.1 Pikeienuella sp.
AGGAAATCAGAGACATCGGGTGGAAGGCTCAGGTGCGCCTTTGCAAACGTTACCGGCATTTGTCCAATACAGGCAAACCTCAGCCCAGAGTGCTTGCAGCGATTGCCCGTGAGTTGGCCGGGTTCATCTGGGACATAGCGCGAAAGACACCCTTGGCGGCCTAAACGAACCGCCCAGTCTGCCTGTGCAGCACGCTGGAGATGGCGGCCATTGATAGGGAAATCCTCGGGACACCACCGGATAAATATCCGTTCTTAGAGAGAGGCAAACCCGTATCGAATTTGGTCAGGCGGTAACCAACCCGCGGATGAGAGCATGATAACCATCGGTTCGGTCCGTCGTCTCCAGCGCCTGTACAGGGCTACATACTTTGACCATCCTGCGACAGCGGGGTAGTCTAATCGTGCCGGGAAACATGTAAACGCTCATGAGAGGTGTTTCAAAACATTCGGAAATTGCACAGGCCGAGGCCATAACCATGATCCCGTTATCCACATAGGTTTGTGCGTTCACGGCCATCTCAATAAACGAACTGTTGCCGACCAGCGCCACTGCACCGGCATCGCCCACCAGTTTGGCAGCTGCCTGGGCGGCGAGTTCCGGGTTCCATTGGTCATTTTCAACACGATAGTCGATCGGGCGGCCATTGATGCCGCCATTAGCGTTTACACAGTCGAAATAGGCCTTGGCTGCATCAGTTGAAGCCGAGAAATCGCCCGGTGCGCCGTTGCCGTGAATACCACCGACGATCACCGGTTCGCCGGTCGCGGCCTCGCCGGTGTTCATGCCACATATCGGATCAGCCATGGCTTGGCCTGTTATCGCGATGGCCGAAATTCCGGCGACTGCCGCCAACTTGGTCAGATATTACATTTGGGTCTCCTCCTCTTTTTGCATCTTTGGATTATCGTTTTCGTCAGGCGCTTCGCCTGTCTTCCTTGATCATGTCCGCCGCCTTTTCAGCGATCATGATCGCTGGGGCGTTGGTGTTGCCGCTGACGATGGTCGGCATGATCGAACAATCGACCACACGCAGCCCACGCACCCCCCGTACACGCAATCGCGGATCGACAACTGCCTCCGCTCCGTTGCCCATCGCGCAGGTGCCTACCGGGTGATAGACGGTGCGTGCATGTTGACGGATGAAACCCGCCAATCCTTCGTCTGATTGGACGTCTTGGCCCGGAATGACCTCTGTCAAACCGTACTTTGTAAAGGCGGGTTGGTTCAGAAGTTGGCGAGCCAATCGCACACCTTTTGTCAACCTTTGCAAATCGTCCTCGTTTTGCAGTAACCCGAGGTCGATTGCTGGGGGGCCATCTATGTGCGGACGGCTGATTTTTCCCCGGCTTTTGGGCCGCAACAAGCAGGTATGCAGCGACACCCCGTGTCCGTACTCCACTATGCGCCCTCTGTGACTTTTGCGTGCCGGAATGAAATGGAACTGGAGGTCGGGTCGTTCTTCGTTGGGAGTCGAACGGACAAAACCACCGGCCTCAACCATATTGGATGACAGCATTCCACGTCGGGCAATAAACCAGCTCAACACATCGCCCGCGCGTTGCGGTAGCGCCCGCAAGGAAACCCCATAGGGTTTGGTCGAGCGTGACGTGCTGATGACCATGACATCCACATGATCTTGCAGGTTTGCCCCCACGCCGGGCAAGTCAGCAATTACATTGCCATTCAGTTCGGTCGCCGGGCCAATTCCCGAGCGCAACAGGATATCGGGCGAACCGACGGCACCCGCACATAGGATCACCTCGCCATGGGAATGTAATGTTTGGGTCGCTCCATCCGAGCGGTGAAGGGCAATGCCGGTGGCGCGCCCATTGGCGACAATAACGTTGGTGACCTGCGCGCCGGTTTCGATATGCAGGTTGGCGCGCCGGCGCACTGGGGTCAGGAATGCTCTTGCGGTCGAATGTCGATAGCCCCCTTTTTGGGTTACTTGGTAAATCCCCAAACCTTCGGGCGTATCGTTGTTAAAGTCTGGACATTGGCGCATCTGCAAATCCTGACCTGCGGCCAGCAGAACGTGGTCCATGTCGTTAGGGCTTCGCTGATCGCTGACTGTCAATTCACCGTCGCGGCCATGCCATAAGTCTTCCAAAGCGGTGTTCGTGTTCGCCTCGGATTTGCGGAAATAGGGTAGGACGTCATCATAGCCCCAGCCGGTGCAATCTGCCATCGCCCAAGCATCATAATCGGCGCGATGCCCACGGATATAGATCATCCCGTTGATCGCTGACGATCCACCGAGAACCTTGCCGCGCGGCACCGAAATTTGCTGCCCGTTCAACCCTTTCTGTGGGGTCGACTGGTACAGCCAGTTGTGCCGCCGGCTGCGGGCCAGAAACATCAACCCTAGTGGGACCTTGATCAAGGGGGACCGATCTTTCGGCCCCGCCTCGATAAGGCAAACCTTGACATTCGGATTGGCGCTCAGCCGGTTGGCCAGAACTGCCCCGGACGAGCCCGCCCCAACGATTATGTAATCGAATTCCCGGACCACTAGCGTAAATCGCCCGGTTTGTCGGAACCAAAGTTCGAACTACAGTTTTGCCAGTTATTTTCAACGATGGCGTTCACGTTTGTCCCCAAGAAGAGCGCTTTTGTATTGGAATCAGCGTATGGAGGCTTCTTTGTTTTTTCTTTGGGTGTGTTGGTCAACTGTGTTTAATAGCAGGTGATACACGCTACCTGACTCTCGAAATATTCCGAAATATCAAAGACTAAGATGAAAATGACTGAATTAGTAAATTCAACGGATGCGGCGCTTTTTGCGCAGTTTGCTGACTCGGAGTTTATTCGGGCAGCGCTTGCGCAGATGCCGGGTGAGGGTGCTCCACTTCTGGTAAGTGACGATGCCGATCTCGCCGGATGTCTTTTGGTTGCCGAAACCTTGCCCTTCAGCTCGATTGCCCTAGACGTAGTGCCATTCGACCCACATATGGTGCTGGAAACCATGCGTACTCTATTGATGTCTCAAACCGACATCAGTGGTCTTGTGATCGACATGACTTGGACGATTGAAGCCATCTACGGCGGTAACGCCATCGACGTCTGGGGCACTATCACAATGCAGTTGTCACAGGAATTTGACGTTGCCATCGTGTCGCTTTTCAACCGCGACGTTCTGATCGAAAATCAAATGCAGGCAGCACTACGGGCGCATCGTCAATTCCTGGCACCTTCCGGGATCTATGATAACCCGCATTGGCTTCCTGAGGATCTGGCGAACCAGGCCCCAATTGATAGGCAGATGGCATTTTTGCTGGGGCGCGCGGTACCTGATTACGCTGGGATCGAGTTCTTTGATCCGATGGATCGTGGCTTTGCCCGAGGTGCAGAGCCTGCGTGGCTGGCCCAACCGCGTCGCATTCAGGCCGAGCGCACTTCGGATGATCGGTGGCAAATCTATTGCTTTGGCCCCTTGCGGGTTTACCGTGAAGGTCAATTGGTCAACTGGAATCTGCCTGGCGGCGCACCCAAAAAGACGCGCACGTTGTTCGCCTATTTGCTGCATTCGGGCGAAAAAGGTGCTTATGCCGACCGTATCAGCGAGTTGTTGTGGCCCGAAGGTTTGTCTGAACAGGTCAAGCGCGCACGCCTTCACCATACCGTCGCCATGCTGCGCAAAACCCTTGGCGGCAAGGATACGGTTCTGCGTTCCGGCGATTACTATCGGCTGAATGCTCCGCTGGGCAGTTGGACCGACATTTCCAGTTTCGAACAGACCTGCCGCCGTGGATTGTCACTTGCGAAACAAGGGCAAGAACAGGAGGCGCTCAAGGTATATCGCTCGGGCGTGCAGCTTTTCACCGGCGATCTGTTCGAGGATATCCCAATGGAATACGTCCATTCCGAGCTGGAAGACTGGTGTCTGCCGCGCCGTCGTTGGCTGCGGGAAATGGCGCAGAAACTGTTGCGTGACATGTCGATTGTCATGCGCAGTCAGGATCAGCTGGATGAGGCATTGGAGCAATGCCAGAAGGCGCTGCAACTTGATCCACTGAACGAGGAAAGCCATGGCGAAGCGATGCGCGTTTTCCACGCCCAAGGACGAATCGAGGCAATCAAACGGCAGTATCAACAATTTATCTCTCTGGCCGAAGACAATGGCGACAGTCACGAAAATGCAGCGATTCACAAACTGTACCGTAACTTAATGCATTGAGTTTAAATTGATTTTATAAGCCAAAGAAAAACCAAAGCCGCATTCGTAGGGTGGTTCTTATCCGGTGAACTGCCGGGTTAGGGAGGAAAACCGATGAATGCTCTGGACAATGTCCAACGGCCGGATGGCTATGATCCGTTCAATCTGAATGGCCCACATGCCGACTGGAAATCGTTTCGCGAGGAACGCCCGGTTTTCTATCACGAACCCACGGGATACTGGATTGTCACCCGCTATGATGACATCAAGTCAGTATTTGACGACTACAAAACCTTTTCATCGGAAAACGCTCAGGCCCCGATCCGCCCCTTGGGAGAAAAGGCCAAGCAGATCATCAAGGAAGGCGGGTTCACATCCGGCCTTTCTGCCAGAATGCCCCCTGATCATACGCGGATAAGAAAGGTCGCCCAAACAGCCTTTGGCCCACGTCGTTTCAGGTCGATTGAACCCAGGATCGAAGCAATCATCGACCGCAACCTGACTGAGGTCGCCAAACTGGGCCAGTTCGATTTCTTTCGTCAGGTGGCTTTCCCGGTGCCCGCGCTGGTGCTGTTCACAATGATGGGCATCCCGGATGAGGATGTGCCAAAAGTAAAGGACTGGGCCGCATCCCGTGCTCTTTTGACTTGGGGCAACCTTGATGATGAAGAGCAAGTGCCGCACGCGCAGGGCATGGTCGATTACTGGGCCTATTGCCGCGAATTGATTAACGCACGCCGCGAAATGCCGGGCGATGACCTACCTTCGGATCTACTTAAGGCGCAAAGCGAAGGTGCCGACATCACCGACGAGGAAATTGCTGGCGTGATGTATTCGGTCTTGTTCGCTGGACATGAAACCACCACTACATTGATGGCCAATGCTGTGATCCAGTTGATGACCAACCGCGAGGCTTGGGACGCGTTAGTTGCCGACCCCGGGCTGATCAAACAGGCGACGGAAGAAATTCTGCGATATTGCCCTTCGATCGTATCCTGGCGGCGCAAGGCAAAGGCCGACGCACAGATCGGCGGTGTGGACATCCCTGAAGGCTCTAACATCTTGGTGATCATGGGCTCTGGGAACCGGGACGAGACGCTTTTTCCTAATGGTGAAAAATTTGACGTGACCCGCAGTAATGCCCGCACTCATTTGTCCTTTGGCTATGGCATTCATTTCTGCATCGGGTTCCAACTGGCCAAAATGGAATTCGGGATCATGCTGCGCGAACTGACGGCGAGGTTTCCCGATATGACGCTGATCCCCGATCAGGAGATTGAGTACCTGCGTAACATTTCGTTCCGGGTGCCGCTGAAAGTTGAAGTTGATCTAGGTCTGAAGACATGAGTAACGACCTTTACACCCTGCCGTTCAATCGGATCAGCCAGGATGATTTTAACCGTGTCGGCGGCAAATGTGCCAGCTTAGGTGAAATGACCCAAGCCGGTGTCGCCGTTCCGCCGGGTTTTGCGGTCACGACCGAGGCCTATGTCGCGATGCTGGATCATCATGGCGTAAAAAAGGAAATCGAACACCATCTGCGTGGGATAGACGTCGACAATCTCGACACGGTTGAACGTGCGGCCCATGCCATTCAGGTCCGCATCCGTTCGCATCATCTGCCCGAAGATGTTGAGGCCGCCATTCGCGCAGCCTATGCCGAGATGGGGGATGATATACCCGTCGCCGTGCGGTCATCAGCCACCGCTGAAGATCTGCCGGATGCATCGTTTGCTGGGCAGCAGGACACGTATCTTTGGGTCAAGGGGGCCGATGACGTGGTCAGCCACGTGCGCGATTGCTGGGCGTCGCTTTTTACCACCCGCGCAGTGGCCTATCGCGAAAAGAACAACATCCCGCATATCGATGTGCTGATGAGCGTCGGCGTTCAGAAAATGGTTAACGCCAAGGCGGCCGGTGTGGCCATGACGCTTGACCCATCTAATGGTGACCGAACCCGGATCGTGATCGACAGCTCTTGGGGTCTGGGCGAAACCGTGGTTTCGGGGCTGGTGACACCGGACAATTTCGTGGTCGAGAAAGTCATGCAGGAAATTTTGGACCGGACTATTTCCGACAAACATATCGAACTGGTCGGTGATGCGGAATTGGGTGAGGCCGTTGAACGCGAGGTTGATGAGGGGCGCCGCAAAGTGACCAGCCTGACGGACGATGAAATCATGGCCGTTGCCTTGTTGGCCAAGCGGTTGGAAAGACAGAATAAATGCCCGCAGGACGTGGAGTGGGCAATCGACGCAGACCTGCCCGCAGGCGAAAACCTTCTGGCGCTGCAAAGCCGCCCGGAAACCATCTGGTCACAAAAGGCCAAGGAAAAACCCAAACACCCCTTTGCCACTGGAATGACGTCCATTGTCGGGACGCTCACCAATCCGCTGGCATCGCGGAAATAATCGAACACTCAGGGAGGAGTGACTAAAATGGACGCGCAAAAACCGATGTTCCCCAGCGCCTTTGACGTGAAGGCCCCTGCCGGGGCCGATGGCTGGCAGGAGCTTTACCCTTATTACACCCATTTCCAGCCCTCTCGCCGGGAAGAGGATGACCAGAAGTTCTGGTTTTGTAACTCTCAGCATTGGCCAAACCCGTTGCGGTCCTTCGACGTAATCATGTTGGATTTCGCGATCAAGTGCCTGGGTCAGTACAACACCCGCCACCTGCTCGTGCCGCCCGCAAACGGCGTCGACTATCGCATTTTGAACGGTTTTGTCTATTTCTCACCTGTTGGTGTTGCACCCGAGGATATTGAAGCCCGCGTGCCGCAATTCATGGAGCGCG
>JBMYPG010000181.1:0-6905 GCA_049600095.1 Pikeienuella sp.
TCAACAAGTAAATGGCTTGGTTGACGCGACGAAGCGGGGAAAGATCGACGGCTTGACGGCGAACCACACCGGCGGAGCCGATGCGCGTCGCATCTTCACGCGGACCGGCGTTGATGATGGCATCGACGATGACTTCGCGGCAGCCACCCTGCTGCGTGCCCTAACCGTCGACATGCTGACCCAGAGGGTCACGCACGTGAGGCCCGGCATGACCATCCTTGTCCATGCCGCCGCCGGCGGTGTCGGGCGGCTGATGTGCCAGATGGCATCACATCTTGGGGCGACCGTGTTTGGCACTGTCGGGTCATCTGAAAAGGCCGAGATTGCCCGCACGGCGGGGTGCACCCACCCGATCCTCTACCGGGACGTAGCCTTCGAAGACGAGGTGCTGCGCCTGACCGACGGCCGGGGCGTGGACGTGGTCTATGACTCGATTGGTGCGGATACCTTCACCGAATCGCTGAAAGCACTGGCCATATGCGGACATCTGGTCAATTTCGGTCAATCCTCCGGGCCAGTAGATCCAGTGGCCATGGGCACGCTGGCCGAAAAATCCCTGACCGTTACCCGCCCGATCCTGTTCCACTACATTCATGACACAGCGCAGTACCGGGCCATGGCGCAATCCGTGTTCGATGCCTTTGGCGCTGGAACATTGAAGGCCGACCTGCCAAGTAACTTCCGATTGGAACTGGCCAAGGAAGCCCATGATCTGCTGGACAGTCGCGCCGCCACTTCCGGTGTCGTGTTGAGACCTTGACGCTGGGGGCGGGTGTCGGCCGATATGTATACGCAGAGAACGACCGGATTCCGCCGACTGCGATCTAGTTGGCTTACGTTAGGAATTTCTGACGTTATCAAGCTCGCTCTCACACGATGTAGCGAGCCATCTTAGCCTACTTCTGGATGGGGTTACTCAGATGGCTGCGCTTAGCAATTGCTTGGCGTCCGCCAACCACACCTCCAGATCACCACCAAAAGGGTTCCACCCTGGGGTCAGTGGGTTCACAATCAGGGGGGAAGCGCCTGTTTTTAGCAGGTGTTTTTCCACTTTCAGGTTGAATATTGGCCGTATTTTTGGGGTTCCATTAGTTAGGTCTGCATAAGTCGGTATTTCTTCGAATAGAAGCTCAAACAACCGTATCTGGCGGTGTGGGTTTTCCTCGTCGATAAGAGTGGTTTCAGGCCTGTCCATCATATGGCTTGCATGGGTGACGGCCTTTTCGATGTCCGCTTCGTTGAGACTGACAAAATGCTCATCGGCCTCTGATGCCTGTATTTCTGTTTCCATCTCGTGAAGTTGGCGTTCCACCGGCGCTTTGGTTGTGTCGCCGGTTGCAGAGATAAAGGCGGTGA
Source organism: Pikeienuella sp. (assembly GCA_049600095.1). GTDB lineage: Bacteria > Pseudomonadota > Alphaproteobacteria > Rhodobacterales > Rhodobacteraceae > Pikeienuella. Next base: position 1,357 of record JBMYPG010000181.1, read on the forward strand.
GGGTTTCGGTCTGCTTGGCTTTCAGTATGTCCACACGATCTAGCTGGCGTACACTTTCGGCCGCGGCATGCTTCCGCCGCTCGGCCAGCTTACGAAGTGTCCGTCGTCAAAAAAAATGGGACATCAGATGGGTATGAGCATTGGAGGCTCTAGCGATCGGCGTGTGATCGATAGGGCGTTTTGCGCTGCATTGGCATAGATCCTGCCAAAATCCCCCTCACTGCGACGGTAGTTCAACCAGTCACCTTCATCCACAGCGCCCGTAGACAACAGGGCATGGCGAAATGGATCCCGAAACTCATCAAACCCCATCGTCTTGGCAAGACGAACAAAGGTGTAAGACGATACGCCAGCCTTGCTTGCCGAAATACAGATAGGGTCAAGCCCGAACTCTGAGGGGCTGTTGATCACATATTTAGCTGAAACCCGCAGCCGGGGTGAAAGTCTTCCGATCCTGTCCTTCAGGTCTGATAACGTTCAGGATTTTAAGGATGGGTCCATCATTGCGAGTGCCAATCAGTTCATCACTTTAGATAACAAATGCAATTTTTTTTATGAATTGACTGCAAGTGAATTATTTGCGCCCTATTACAGAACCAGCGCGTTGCCGAACTAATTAATGCTGCGCCTGCTGTTCCGGGGGGAATTAAATGTCAGTAAAAACCTTTGCAGCTAGCCGAGTGAGGGAATGGCGATGAGCCACGTATTTCCACGCCAGATGAAGTCTGCCCCTCCGGTCGCTGTTCGGGGAGAGGGTTGTTACCTGTATGACAGCACCGGCAAACAGTATTTCGACGGATCAGGCGGCGCGGCAGTGTCTTGTTTGGGCCATGGTGACCCAGAGATTATTGCCGCGGTGCAAGAGCAGGTCGAAAAACTGGCCTTTGCCCATACCGGATTTTTCACCAGCGACCCGGCAGAGCAGCTTGCCGAGTTGCTGATCAAACATGCGCCGGGCGATCTGGACCGGGTTTACTTTGTCTCTGGTGGGTCAGAGGCGACCGAGGCAGCGATGAAGCTTGCCCGGCAATATCATGTAGAGCGTGGAGAGCCAGACCGGCGGCATGTGATTGCGCGTCGACAGAGCTATCACGGTAATACGCTTGGAGCCTTGGCCGCCGGTGGCAATGTCTGGCGACGCCAGCAGTTCGCGCCACTGTTGTTTGATGTCCACCATATCGCGCCGTGTTATGAATATGCAGAAAAGGCGGCTGAAGAGACCAGCTATGACTATGGCCAGCGGGCAGCGCAGGAATTGGAGGATGAAATCCTCCGCCTAGGGCCATCCAATGTCATGGCGTTTATGGCAGAGCCTGTTGTCGGCGCTACGCTTGGCGCGGTTCCCGCCGTCGAGGGGTATTTTAAGCGGATCCGAGAGATTTGCGATCAATACGGCGTCTTGCTGATCCTTGATGAGGTAATGTGCGGCATGGGGCGAACCGGGCATTTATTTGCTTGTGAGGCTGATGGCATTGCCCCTGATATCGTCTGTATCGCCAAAGGTTTGGGTGCTGGCTATCAGCCGATTGGGGCGACGATCTGCACCAAGGCGATTTATGAGACCATCGAGAGCGGCTCTGGCTTTTTTCAACATGGGCACACTTATGTTGGACACCCGGTGGCGTGCGCTACGGGCTTTGCTGTTCTGTCGGCAATTATCGACCGGGGTTTGGTCGCAAGGGCGCAAAAGATGGGTGGTCTACTGCACGATGCTTTGAAGCAAACGTTAGGCCAGCACCCACACGTAGGCGATATTCGCGGGCGCGGGTTGTTTCAGGGGGTGGAACTGGTTGCTGATCAGGAAACGAAGACTCCGTTTGATCCATCGATGAAGCTGGCGGCGAAGTTCAAGGCAGCGGCATTTGAGGCCGGGCTGATCTGTTACCCGATGGCAGGCACACGGGATGGCCTAAATGGCGATCATGTATTGTTAGCCCCACCATTTACCCTGAGCGAAGAGCATATCGGGGAAATTACCGATAAGCTGGCTAACACGATGAATACAATATTATAGACAGAGGACCCAATCGATGTGATCGGAACTACACTACCTATAGAGCCTGACTTTATATCCTCTTTATGAGTGAACTTACGAATACACGTACAGCTTGCAAATTGTTGGTTAGATTAAATCCAAAGAGCCGCAAAGTACAGGCAAGCAGCGTTATAAACATTGCTGGCGACAGTTTTAGTACGTTTTGTGACACGATATAGAACCGGTGCTTTTTATTTAATATGTCAAAACCTTACATATAATATTGACCGCATCATAATCCGTACGTCGGGGGGCAAGCCCCCACTTTGTACCAAGTTTTCGCCCCTGCTGATCAGCAGAGGCCAATACCAACCGCAAGAAATTCTGCCTTACAGTGACAGAGGTCCCGGAACTCAAACTATCACCGATATTGAGCATCTGGACTTGGCTGCGATACGGTTGCCGACAGGTTTCTCTCCTCCTACGCGAACCTTCATTTCAAACTCTCAGTCAATGGCCAAGTGGGAGATACGCGATACTTAACTGTCTTTTTGGCGGAAAGCTTGATGGCCGAGTTGCAGTGGTCTAATTGCGTCTGATTCTACTTAAGTGTGTCTTGACTGTGCAGCTCGACACTTTTGCGAACCTTTTGCCCGTGCATTTCTTGATCTAAATGTTCTTCAATAAAACCTGCACGGGTTGTTTTAATCTGACTGTACTGGGCGATGGGGGACATCGCTGAGGGACCTGACAGGGAGGCTCGGGCGGCCCACCTGGACCGTCACCATGTGGATAAGCAGGAACACTGTAAGTCCTGCTGGGCACGATATCTTTGTGGTGGAGGCTGTTATCACGAAGAGGATCACCGCAGTCGCCAGCACTGCGACTATGTTCGTGGTTGGCTGAGCTTTTGCATCGCGTCGTATGCGGAGCTTTGCGCTCAGGTTCCAGACTACTTCATCAACCCGGGCATGCATTTTGAGGCTGGCCTCGGCTCGACATCGATAAACTGAGGGAGACATGATTATGTCGAACTTACCGGCTGCGCCCGAAGACCCCAGGGAATAGGAGATCTTTCCGCGTAATCTAGGGCGTTTTCCGAGCAACTTGAATCGGAAATACCCTGCCGGCCTACGGCCTCTCGGGACATTTCCGATCAAGCTGGTTCAAATCGGTCGGAAAACGCTCTAACCGCCCGGACGGCCTATATCGTGCCGGGGAATTCCATCGCCACGCAACCAGAGGATGGCGTTGATAACTGTTATCCGGGCTTGGAGATGGACGATTGGGGGCAATTGCGCCCGGTCCTCAGCGGTAGAGAGTTCGGGGACAGTTACAAGCCTGAAACCGGCCCGACAGGGCCCATTCTGACTTTGCCGGAGATCATCGAAAGGACGACCTATCTGGCGACTGTCGAACATCCCTTGGCGGTGCGGTATCTCTATGCCTTCTATTCCGTAGATACGCTCTGGGCTGAGCCGGATAAAGACGAGTTGAACCGCCCCTTTGACTGGAGGGTCTGACGTTGACCGTCTCAGATACCACCTGTCACAGTGGAGCAGTTTCAACAGGAACATTGCAATCGTCCAGCCCACAAGACCCTTAGCCCGGAGCTGAAACTAAAATTCCGAACCACTCAAGCAACAACGCATCATCACACCAGAGGAGGACAACCAAATGCCAGGTTCTAAGGAATCTCAACAATCTTCCGTAGGCCCTACCCGGAATGGGGCCGGTCTTGCGGTCCTCAACACATGCGCGCTTTTTCCATTTCAAAACCGTCTTTGGATTGATCCCATAAGTCTCGCTCAACGCCGAGACCGAAGCTTGCGCCTCTCGTCGTTTCCAAACAAACGATTGCTGCCCTAAGGATCGCTGTATTGCGGCTCTGATAGCGTGTGTGGTCGTGGCGCTGCCGTGAAAAACACGCCCCATGGTGCCTCCTTCCATTCCAGAGAAAATAACACACCATCAAATGTTGGGACTAAACACCTAGTTACAACACGCCAACCGAATGACAGCTTATACACAGAAATTTCAAAAGGTCGTCTGAAGGGTGATGGCAGCCTGATGAAATCGGTCAAAAAAAGTTGGCGATTGCGATGTCCGAGCAATTATCGCCGCTACTGTTTTGCCGGGCATCGATACGCTCGCGAACTGGAAGAACCAGTCAATCGGGATAACCCATTGAGGTATGATCGGGTGTTTTTTGAAGCGGTATGAAGTTAGAAGGAGGCCTCAGATTAAAGACCTCTTTCAGAGCAAATAGCCGGAAAAATGCAGATAAGTGCGGGCTCCTGAAACACCCCTAGTAGGTTTCATGATTTGGGATGAAGGAAGTTTTCATGCCGGATGAAGAACGTGACATTCAACGTAAGCTGAAGGTGCCCTAACATGCAGAGAAGATTGGGAAAGTGCGCCACAGTGGCGGCGAACTGTGCCTGTTACTTGCCAGTGCCATCCTCTGCATCATCATTCAATACGCGCTGGCCTGCGCCCTCCAGATCGTCGTATTGGCCCGATTTTAGGGACCAGAGGAAGACCAGCAGGGCTGTTAGCCCCGCCACGAGGGATAGGGCCATTAGGGGTAGGATGATTGTCATTTTACCCTCATTGCGTTCAGGACCACAAGAATTGAGCTGCTGGACATTGCGAGGGCGGCGGCCAGTGGGCTGGCGTAACCTGCGATGGCGAGCGGGATGGCGCAGGCATTATATAAGCCTGCGAGCCAGAAGTTTTCAAGAATGCGGCGGCGCGCCGATCTGGCGGTTTGGATCAGTTGAGCAACACCCAATAGGTCTGATTTCATCAGGACAACATCGGCGTTGCTGCGTGCAGCCTCTAGCCCACTGGCCATTGCGGCGGACACATGGGCGGCGGCAATTGCGCCGACGTCATTGATGCCATCGCCAACCATCAGCACCTTACGGCCACTTGCAGAAATCTCCTGAACCTTATGAAGTTTTTCGGCTGGCGTAGCACCGGCAATCCAGTTGTCGATATTCAATGCCTCGGCACAGGTGCTGACGGCGCGTTCACGGTCGCCGGACAGGAGGCTAACCTCAATCCCGAGCTTGCGGAGGCCGTCTACCATCGCAGCAGCGCCTTCGCGCGGGGTGGAGGCAAAGGCGATGCGGATTGGCGTTTGCCCTTCGATGGCCAACCACGTCTCCATCCCATCGCCGGGTGTTGCGCCGACGAAGGCGGCAGAGCCGAGGCGAATGTTTTGGCCTTGGAACTGGCCTTTCAGACCTTCGCCCGCGAATTCCTGAATGTCGGTGGCCTGAATGGTTGTCAGGCCACGGCTGTTCGCCTCTGCCAACAATGTACGAGAGAAGGGGTGACGGGAGCCTTGTGATAAGGCGCAGGCGATGGTGAGGGTTTCGTCACTGAGTTCGGATTTAAGCGCAGGTTCCGGTGCCTCGATCGTGCCAGTTTTGTCGAGAACTACCGCGTCGATTTCTGCCAAACGTTCAAGGGCGGAACCGCTTTTTAGCAATGCGCCGCGTTTGAATGCCTTAGACATTGCAGCAGCAGCAACCGCTGGTGAGGCCAGACCCAAGGCGCAGGGGCA
>JBMYPG010000182.1:0-6829 GCA_049600095.1 Pikeienuella sp.
ACAGCACTAGAATGAGTTCATGCATCTGCGCGCTGGTATTACTTTAACAGTTCAGCCAAAGTCTTGGCGGCCTTAACCGGCCCCTCTGGCGCATCCCACACCATTTTATCGGCGCAGATGAAATCTGCTTTTTCAGCGAGTACAGCGGAAAGCTCGGCTGTCATGCCGCCCTCGGCCACTACTGGGGTCTCGATCATTTCTGACCACCAGTCGAACAGGTCACCATCAGCGAAGCTGCCGTCGCCCAAGGCAGATTGGTCAACCGGGCCGAATGAAACGTAGTCTGCGCCAGCCTCTGCCATTGTCATGCCGTCGTGGCGCGATACGCCAGCAAAGGCACCAACGATGGCGTCTGCGCCCAGCACTTTGCGGGCTTCGCGTACTGACAGGCGCGGGTCGGTCAGGTGCACGCCATCGACGCCGGTTGCGGCAGCTAAATTGAAGTGATCGGTCAGGACGATGGCGACGTCGTGGGCATGAGCAACTTCCCGCAATTGGTCTGCAATGCGGCGGACGAGGCTTTCGTCGTCATCGGTGGTGCGGATGCGAACACAGGCGACGGCACCGGTCGCCAGAACAGGGTCTAGCACTGCAGCAAATTCGGCTGCGTCATCCAATGGTGGGGTAACTAGATAGAGGCGCGCCTGATCATCCATGACCTGTCCTTAATTCATCGGTTTTCGGGGTTGAGGACGCCAATCCGGTGCCGCCATTTCAAACCCGTCAAATTCAAAGCCGGGCGATACGGTGCAACTGACCAAAGTATAACGCCCGAGCGAAGCAGCCGTTTGCCACCAATTGGACGGAATGACAATCTGTGGTCGTTGCCCTTGAGCCAATTCTGTGCCCAAAATCTGTGTTTCGGCATCATGCCCATTAGGTGAGAGCGTCAGCGCGAGCGGCGCGCCGGCATGCCAAAGCCAGATTTCAGCGGCATCAACGCGGTGCCAGTGAGAGAATTGTTCAGCCTCTAGCAAATAATAGATCGCCGTGCCGGTGGCGCGGCCACCCGGTTCAGCCGACGCGCGCCATGTTTCCTTGTACCACCCGCCCTCTGGATGTGGGGCGAGGTCCAGCATTTGGACGATGTCCTGCGCGGTCAGATTGGAAGGCGTTACCATCAGATCAGCTTATCGCCGGTGAAGGTCATGTCCACATGCAGAACGCCATCATCATCGTAAATGTCTGAGGTCGTTTCAAAGCCAAGGCGCGCATACCAATCTGAAAGGTGAGACTGTGCGGAGAGGTTTACGGGGCGGATTTTGGTTTGATTGACTGCTGCCCGCATCATCTGTGCGCCAATGCCTGAGCTGCGATAGTCTGCATGAACGGCAACGCGGCCTATAGAGGCGTGGTCTGCATTTTCAAACAGGCGGAGCGTTCCGGCCAATGTTCCGCCATCATAAGCAAGACAGTGGAGGGCGGTGGGGTCTTTGCCATCAATTTCGGGGTACAGGCAGGCCTGTTCAAGAATGAAGATGTCAAAGCGCAATTTTAGCATTGCGTGCAGTTCGACGGTGGTTAGCTCGTCGAACTGCTTGAATGTGATGATCATTCTGAAAGTTTGGCCATGACCTCATCAGACATTTCGAAGTTGGCGGTGACGGTTTGAACGTCATCATCATCCTCTAGGCTGCCGATCAGTTTGAACAGAGTTTCACCGGCGCTAACATCAACTTCGGTCGATGTCTGCGGTTTCCAAATCAATTTGGTTGATTCAGCCTCACCAAGAGCTGCTTCCAAAGCGTTAGATACTTCGGACAGGTCAGTGGATTCGGTGAAAATGATGTGGCCTTCGTCTGAGCTTTCCACATCCTCGGCACCCGCTTCGATTGCGGCTTCCATCACTGTGTCTTCGTCACCGACAGAGGCCGGATAAACAATCTGGCCCTTGCGATCGAACATGAAACTGACGGAGCCGGTTTCAGCGAGGTTGCCGCCGTTTTTGGTGAAGATGGAGCGGACGGAGGATGCGGTACGGTTTTTATTGTCCGTCATCGCCTCAACGATCACAGCAACACCACCGGGGCCGTAACCTTCGTAGCGAATTTCATCATAATTCTCCGCATCGCCAGCAACAGATTTCTTAATCGCGCGATCAATGACGTCTTTTGGTACTGATTGGCTTTTCGCCTCTTTCACTGCAAGGCGAAGGCGTGGGTTTTTCTCTGGGTCCGGGTCGCCCATTTTTGCGGCGACGGTGATTTCCTTCGCCAGTTTTGAAAACAGTTTGGACCGGACGGCATCTTGCCGCCCTTTGCGATGCTGAATATTCGCCCACTTGGAATGGCCGGCCATGGAACCCTCTGACGTCTGATTATTAGCGTTTGCGCGGTTATAGCCGGGCGGGCAGTGGGCGGCAAGGCGGTGTGGGTTGTGAGCGTTAGAACGCCCAAAACACCGGTATTAGCAGCGAAGCTATTAGCCCCAGCCCCAAGTTCAGGGGCAGGCCTAGTCGCAAGAAGTCTGTGAATTTATAGCCGCCCGGTGCGTAGACCATCGTGTTGGTTTGGTAGCCGATCGGTGTGGCGAAGCTGAGTGATGCTGCGAGCATGACGGCGACGACGAAGGGTCTGGCGTCTACGCCTAAAGCGCCTGCAAGGGCGATTGCGATTGGGGTTACGACCACAGCAACGGCGGCGTTTGAAACCAGTTCTGTCATCAAAGATGCGATGAGGTAGACGCACCAGATTGCTATCCACGGGCTGACCATCGAAAGAAGTGGAGTTAGGCCTGAGACAACCAACGCGGCTGCACCTGATATCTGGAGGGCTTGGCCGACACCGAGCATTGCAAAGATGAGGACCAGCAAGCGGCCGTCGATTTGCGCAAAAGCTTCGTCCGGGTCAATGCAGTGGGTTAGCAATACCACTGCCACGCCGATAATAGCAGCGGCGGCGATGGGGACAATTCCGAAGGCGGAAAGGCCGACGACCCCGGCGAGAGTTGCGAGGACTACCGGGGCGCGGTCGCGGCGATAGGATCTGCCGGATGGCTCTGCCAGATTGACCAGATTAACATCGTCAGACAGACGTTTGATGTCTTCGGCGGTACCTTCGAGCATCAATGTGTCGCCATAGCGGATCACTACGTCGTCGAGCCGCATATCCACCCGTTGTGAGCGACGGTGCACAGCCAGTGGGTAAACGCCATAGCGGCGGCGGAGGCGTAGTTGGCCAAGTGAGCGACCGACGAGGCGGCAATCGGGGCCGATAAGAGCCTCTACTGTTGTTGTTTCCTCGGACGACAACTGGTCGACCATGGCCAGCGCGCGGCTTTCTTTCAGAGTCAGCAGTTCTTCGACCCCGGTTTTAACGACGACAATGTCACCTTCGGCAAGTTCTACGGCCTTCATATCGCGGCGGAGAGAGGCGTCGCCTCGGATAACGTCGACCACCCGCATGCCCCGGCGCTGGAAAAGGTCAGCCTCCAGGATCGGTTGGCCAATTAGAGGGGAGCCCTCCACTACGGCGACTTGGGTGAGGAATTTTAGTGATTTGCGCTGTGTCAGCATGGTGTTCAACGCATCACGTTCTGGCAGCAGGCGCGGGGCAGCGAGTGTCATGAAAGTTAAGCCGCATGCGGCCAGGATTAGCCCGATTGGGGTGATTTCAAACAGGCTAAATGCCTCCATCCCCTCAGCACGCGCGACGCCATCAACCAGCAGGTTCGTAGAGGTGCCGATCATTGTACAGACGCCGCCCATGATCGCAACGTAGGACAGTGGGATCAGGAATTTGGATGGCGTGGTGCCAAGCTGTGCTGCCAGCCCCGTTGTTACAGGGATGAGGATCAATACAACTGGTGTGTTATTCATGAATGCCGAAGCAACGAGGACAAAGAGGCCCAGCCCGGCAATTGTCATGGCCGGTTTGGTTTTGATGGACGCGGTCAAAGCCTCTGTCGCTGCATTCAGCGCGCCAGTGCGGACCAAAGCACCAGACAGAATGAACATGGCGGCAATGGCGATGGGGGCGGGGTTGGCGACTGCCTTTAGGAGGTCCGGAGTGGAAATGACCCCGGCGGCCAAAAGGGTTGCAGCGCCCGATACGGCAACGGTTTCGGTGCTGTATCGTTCAGAAATGAACAGGGCGAACATCGCGACCACCACCGCAAGGGTGAACAGCGCCTGCCAGTTTTCGATAATCAATGCCATGGCCGCCTATGTGCAATCACTGCTTGTAGAGTATCCTGACTAACAGTGGCTGGCCATAGGTTAAGGTGTTGAATTGGCTGCGCCCTCGATGCCAGAGGAAACGTCAGTAACCTCTGGGTATAGGTTTAGAGAGGCGACAATCTCGTCACCTCAATACTGATCAATCGGTGAGGGCCGCCGGAACGTTCCGGCTGAGAGCGCCATCGATATTTGAAGAAGCGGTGCCAACCTCTGTATTCACGCTGGTCATTAGTCCGTTCACACCGCTGGAAGAGTCGGTACCATAGACTGTATAAACGATGCCTATGCCAACAATCACAACTGCAGCGGTCAAAGCGACCCAATCGACAGTTATCGCGCCAGAGGTATCTTTGGCAAAACCGCGTGCAGCCGCTATGGTTTTGGGGAAAGTGAACATGTTTTGTCCTTTTTACTCTACACAGTACGCAAACGATCAAAACTGATCGGTGGATATTTGGAGCCACAATACACTTCGGTTGCCACATAGCCCATAGTCGAGGGGGATAAATCCACAGTGGGACAATAGTAATAGATTGAGCACAATCAAAACGGTTATCGCGTTATGATGTGTAAGATTGCACTTTTGAAGGTTGCTCAATCGCCATTCTCGCGAAAAAATTGAAAATTTTAACGGTATTTCAACTTTTGGTGATTCTGGCGGTTAAGCTGGAATAATCTCTGCCAAGCGTCCGCCAATACGCACAGGTGAAACGCGGGTTGCGCGTTTGCTGGTGTTGTCGGTTTCGATATAGACGCCGCAAATGGTTGCCGGGCCTTCGGCTGGGGTGAAGCGTGATCCCTGCATTCCGGTTACAAATCGGCGCATTGGTTCTGTTTTGTCCATGCCGATTATGCTGTCGTAGTCCCCGCACATGCCTGCGTCAGACTGGAAGGCTGTACCGCGTGGCAGGATTTGGGTGTCAGCGGTAGGGACGTGGGTATGGGTGCCAACGACGAGGCTGGCCTTGCCATCGAAGTAGTGGCCCATGGCCATGGTTTCTGAGGTGACTTCGGCGTGAAAGTCGATGACCACAGCGTCGGCTGCATGGGCCAATTTGTTGTATTGAGCCTCCAGCGCCGAAAACGGGCAATCAAAGGGTTGTCGCATGAACACGCGGCCTAGGGCCTGCATCACCAGCACCTTTTTACCGCGTGGAGCATCGAACAGGCGTGCACCAGTGCCGGGGGCGGATTTGGCGTAGTTGAGGGGCCGGAGGATACGAGGCTCTGTCGTGATATGAGACATCATATCTTTTTGGTCGAAGGCATGATCACCCAATGTGATGCAGTCTGCGCCAGCTTCAAACAATTGCTCGCCAATCTTGGTAGTCATGCCAAAGCCAGCGGCGCTGTTTTCTGCATTCACGATGACGAAATCGAGTTTTAGACGCTCGCGCAGGTCGGGCAGCGCTTCGATCACTGCGGTGCGGCCTGCGCGGCCCATGACGTCGCCGAGGAACAGAATTTTCATTTGTCTTGCCTGTTAAATTTTGAACCAACACCTCGGTCAATCAGGATGGTTTCATCCTCGGTCACTATAGCATCGAGTTGTTGGTCTGTCGGTTCCTGCGGTGCTTCTGGCAGCTCTTGTGCTGCGTAAGCAAAGCCGATGGCGCGGGTTGGTTGTTTGGCGCGGAGACCTTCGAGGCTGCGGTCATAGAACCCGCCGCCGTATCCAAGACGCCAACCTTGCCTGTCCCACCCGACAAGCGGCGCGATGACGATGTTGGGGTCCAGGTATTCGCCTGTTGCGGGGACGGCGGCACCGAATGCGCCCTCAATCATTTCGCAATCTGGGGTCCATTCGCGGAATTTTAGCGGATGGTGCAGCGCCTCAATGACCGGGACGCAAATGCGTGCGCCCGCGTTATGCAGGTCCGTCATTGCATCGGTCGGGTCGATTTCGGTGCGAATTGGGCGATAGCCTGCCACGATTGCGCCAGATGCGCTGCCAACTGCTGCTAACAGAGCATTATTTGCGCGAGGGTCTCGGTCAGCTTTTTCTGCATGAGGGGCACGACGGCGCGCGAAAATCTGTTTTCGCAGCGCCGCCTTTTCTGCCGTCAATGCAGCTAGTTCTGCTGTCACGTAAGCGCGCCGCAGAACCGCTGGATGCGCTGGCACGCGTCCTCTAGCTGTTCATCCGAGGTCGCGTAGGAAACGCGGAAGTTCGGGCTGAGGCCGAAGGCTGCGCCGAATACGACTGCTACGCCTTCTTCTTCTAACAACGCGGTGGCGAAAACTTCGTCATTTTCGATCACGGTGCCCTTTGGCGTGGTTTTGCCAATGCAGCCAGCGACAGAAGGATAGACGTAGAAGGCACCGTCCGGTGTTGGGCAGGAAATGCCGTTGCACTGGTTCAGCATGCTGACGCAGAGGTCGCGGCGACGCTGAAAATGCTCACGCGACCAAGGGATATAGCTTTGATCGCCTTCCAGAGCCTCAACAGCGGCCCACTGGCTGACCGAGCAGGGGTTGGAGGTTGACTGGCTTTGCACCTTACGCATTGCCTTGATCAATTCCTCTGGCCCGCCTGCATAACCAATGCGCCAGCCGGTCATTGCGTAGGCTTTTGATACGCCATTGACGGTTAGCGTACGGTCATAAAGGCGTGGTTCAACTTCGGCGACGGTGCAGAACTGGAACGGCTCA
>JBMYPG010000183.1:0-6771 GCA_049600095.1 Pikeienuella sp.
AGCCAAGGCCGATGGAGGTTTTGGAGGATGCGGAGAGGACGATCACACGTTTTGCGCCATACCAGTCATTATCCTTCATCGAATCCCAGAGGCAGAAGGATGTGATGAACAGGGGCCAGAGCAGGGCGCGGGCGTCGTCTGTTGCTGGGTTATAGTTCGGGTCAGCCGTAACTCGCTGATAGCTGTTATAGGCTGGGGGCAGGGCAGCGCGGTGTTCGCTGGTGTCGGTGATGCGGCCCTTGCTGACGCGGCCTGCGGTGATGCGCAGGTTGGCGGCCGGGGGGAAATAACCATAGAGACGCTCGCCCACCGGAACATCGGCGGCGTTGGAGGCTGTGACTTCGCCAAAACCCCAGACGGGCAGGGTGCCCCATGTGTCGTCTGCGCCGGTTGGCGGGAAGAATTGCCAATACCCGATCTGATCACCGGCGACGCCATAGGTGACGTTATTGGCGGTGAAAGCGAATTTATCGACGGCGATCATGACCTCGGTTTCGCCAAGCGGGGCGTCCGCTGATACGCCATCGACGACGCGAGAGGTTTTGAGGTCTTTACGCTGGACTTGAAATTCGCTCATGAGATTTCGCCTTTGTTTAGCTTGGCCATATAGGCTTGTAATTTCATCATCGCGGGCATGGAGGCTGTTTTTAGCCGATCCATGATGGCGCGTTTTTCAGTGTCTTCGGGTGGGATGCTGGATGCAAGTTTGCTGAACCCATCGAGGCGGTTGTTGCGGAGCCATTCGCGCAACTCTGGGTCCTGGCCCCAGTTGTATTGGTTCATCATGAACGCGGTGGTGAAACGGATGTAATCCGCATCGCGGTCGGGCAAAGGAACAACGCCGCAAAGGCGGTTTTTGTCTTTATCGGTTTCGCGGGTCGCCTCAATATGCGCAACAAAGGCGGCGCTGAACACTGGCTGATAAGAGCGGACCATCTGGGGGGTGATAAGGTTGCCTTGAAAAATCGGAATGATTTCGTGGTTCATAATCGCGCTGGCCGAGCAATCGATGTGAATGATGTTGGGGGAGGTTTCAATCTCTCCCTGCTCCAGCACAATCCGGTTTTTTTCGATCTTGCTGACGCGGCCCATGCGGATGATGTTTTTAACCTGTCGTAGTGCGGTTAGTTCTGCCTTGCTGATTGTGGCACCGTGGAACATCTGCGGGCGCACGTCTGGATCAAGGCGGAGGAAGTAGCCTGCGCTTTCCAGCCGGTCGAACATATCGGTGACTGAGGATGAGGCGGCGATGGCTTCGAACTGATTGGCCTGTGCGCCCATTGTGTTGTTGAAGAATTCATGGCCGGTTTGGGTATTCGCGCGGTCGATGAACCAGCCGTCGCGGGGCATGATCCAGCGGATTGTGTCCGGGTCTACGCCCATTTCCAGCAGCCACAGGCAGGCATCGATGCCGGTTTTGCCACCGCCTATGATGGTGAACCCCTGTGGCGGAGTTTCGATTTTGGTGAGGTTGTTGAGGGGCATGAATTGCACGCCGTCCTCAATGTCGAAATTGGGCGTGTGGGTCGATGGGATGGTGGTGTTGAGCCATGTGGCATCGACGGTTTTGCCAGCCTCTACGGTATATGTTTCGCCGGTGACGCGTGACTGAAAGCTGTTGTCGCCGGTGTAGTTGCACATCGGGAAGAATTGCACCCTGCCTGATGGCAGGAAGGTGTGGCGCATGACTTCATCGAAGTAGGCGCAAACTTCGGCGCCCGACGCGAGATCACCCAACCCTTGGTTCAGGCCGGTTTGATCTTTACGGTCTTTGCTGAGTTCAACGGAGGATACGCCGTAGAATGCCGATGGCTGATGCAGGGTGACAAAGGGATAGGCTTCGTTCCAATGCCCGCCGGGTTTGGCGCGGCGGTCCAGGATGATGATTGTTGCGTCTGTTTCGGACAGCAGCACATCGGCAAAGGCCATGCCCACGGCGCCAGCGCCAACGATGAGGTAATCTGCTTTGAGTGCGGTTCCGGGTTTAGTCGGCATAAAGGAGTGCTCCGGCAAAAATGCTGTGTCTTACAAAGGTGGTTCGGTCGCGCAGTTCAGAGAGCCGCCAACAGTTCCTCGGTTGTGTCATGCACTGTCAGGAACGCCATGAAAGATGGGCTGGCGAAGCCATTGTTGATTGTGGCGTTCAGGAGATCGAGCAACGGGTTCCAGTAGCCGTTTAGGTTTAGCAGGTGGGCGGGTTTGTCGTGCAGGCCGAGTTGGCGCCATGTCAGGAGTTCGATCAATTCATCTAATGTTCCGGGGCCACCGGGGAGGGCGATGAAGGCGTCAGATTGGTTAAACATCAGCATTTTGCGTTCATGCATATTTTCGACCACGATGCATTCGGTCAGATTGGTTTTGCCGACCTCTCGTTCCTCCAAGTGCCGGGGGATGACGCCGTAAACCGGCCCGCCGTTTTCAAGCGCCGCATCGGCCACGCGGCCCATCAGGCCAACGTCGCCTGCGCCGTAAACCAGACGCATGTTACGTGCGGCGATACCTGCGCCGATTTCGGCGGCTGCGGTGGCAAATTCGGGTCCGTTACCGTCACGAGACCCACAATATACGCAAATTGACTTCAAACATGCCTCCATTTGGCGTTTGTCGCTGTATGAGTGGTCGACAGAGAGATGATATTTGGCGAGAGTACACTGTCTTGGGAGGGGCGGGAAGTTGTCAAAAGTAGTAATGTCTCAAGCTGTGCTGGGTGGGCTCGCCATTGGTGGGGTCATTATCGTTGCAGCGTTGACCGGTCAGTTCGACCGGAAGGAAAAGCTGGTGTCCACGCCTGTTGTTGCTGAAGCGCGGGCAACGACAGCGGTGCCTGAACCGGTTGAGGAAGTGGTTGTGGAACCGGTGGAGCCTGCTGCTGTTGTAGAAGCGCAGGTTGAGCCAGTTGAGGATGTTCCTGCGCAAACGGCTGAGGTGGTCGAAGAGCCGCCGGTTGAAGAGGTTGAGGCGCAAGTTGCTGCCCCCGAAACGGTTGAAGATACTGCTGAGGTGGTCGAGGAGGTTGTCGAGGCGAAGCCTGAACCTGATCTGCCGGAGCCTGAGTTTGATTTGGTGCGTGTGGACACCGATGGGTTTGGTCTGGCCGCTGGTCGTGCCATGCCGGGTGAGGAAGTTTCGATCCGTGTCGGTGGAGAGGTCGTCGCGTCGGGCCGTGCCGGGCGCGATGGCGCGTTTGCCATTACCTTTCAGACGCCCACGCAGTCGGCCGCAGGGGATGCAGCATTGGCTGTTGTTGCGGAGGCTGGTGGTGATACCGGGAATGAAGAGGAAGAGCCGAGGGCATCAGACCCAATTTACATCGTGAACACCGCGAATGTTGGTGAAGAGCCGCCTCTGGTCGTGCAGCCAACATCCAATGGTGTTGTGTTGTTGCAGCCGCCGGGATTGGCAGAAGAGATTGAAGTGTCGCTGGATGCGATCAGTTATGACGACGAGGGTCGCGTGGTATTTGTTGGCCGGGCAACGGCGCGGACGTCGGTGCGGTTGTATCTGGATAATGATCTGATTTTGACGACGACGGCCGCCGATGACAGTTCATGGCGTGGGCAGGCTGATTTGCCGATTGAGCCGGGTGTCTATGCGCTGCGGGTTGATCAAATTGACCGCGATGGCAAGGTTTTGGCGCGGGTGGAAACGCCGTTTCAGCGTGAAAAGATTGAGCAGGGCGACATTGGCAAAAACCGCCTGACCGTTCAAAAGGGAAATAACTTGTGGAAACTGGCTGAGCGTCTTTATGGCTCTGGTGCCCGCTATACTGTTATTTTCAAGGCCAATCAGGACACCATCCGTGACCCTGATCTGATCTATCCCGGCCAGATATTCACCATTCCCGACGAAAAACGCGCTGAGATCGCGCAGTAGGGCTGGCGCTAAGCTGCGCAAGTATTAAGTAGGGTACGGGTGCGTGTTGATCAGAAGTCCGCGCGATAACGGCGCGTAAAGGACGGGGCGGTCAATGCGAAATATGTCAGGCAGACAACATACCGGTGGTGCACCGGATATAAGAGTGATCCGCCGGGTGTTGCCGTACCTGTGGCCCGATGGTGATTTTGCGGCCAAGGTGCGTGTTGTCGCGTCTATGTCAGCATTGTTGCTGGCGAAGCTGGCGACGGTTGGTACGCCGTTCTTTTTCATGTGGGCAGTTGATGCCTTAACTGGTGAGAGCGTTGAAAACGCTTGGTTCCTTGCGCCCGTTTTCCTTGTCATTGCCTATGGTGTTGCCCGGATTGCGTCGGTTGGGTTTGCGCAATTGCGGGATGGTGTATTTGCGCCGGTCGCGCAGCGGGCATTGCGCAAGCTGGCGTTGACGACATTTCGGCATGTTCATGCCTTATCGCTGCGTTATCACATCACCCGGAAAACTGGCGGGTTGAGCCGCATCATTGAACGCGGTGTAAAAGGCGTGGAGTTCTTGCTGCGGTTTATGCTGTTCAGCATTGGGCCGCTGATCCTTGAGCTTGGCATGGTGGCGATCATTTTCTTTGTCATGTTCAGCGGCTGGTATTTTCTGGTCATCGTTGTGACCATCGCTGTCTATGTCTGGTTCACTTTTGCTGTAACCGAGATGCGGGTGAAAATTCGTATTAAGATGAATGAAAAGGACACTGACGCGAACCAGAAAGCCATCGACAGCATGCTCAACTTTGAGACGGTGAAATATTTCACCGCCGAAGAACGTGAGGCGGCGCGCTATGATGCATCGATGGATGGTTATGAGCAGGCGGCCATCAAAACCTCTGTTTCGCTGGCGTGGCTGAACCTAGGCCAATCGGTGATCATTACCATTGGTTTGGTGATTGTCATGGTGTTGGCCGCCATGGGTGTGCGTGATGGTAGCATGACGGTCGGGCAGTTTGTTGGTGTGAATGCCTATATGATTCAGTTGACCATGCCGCTGAACTTCCTTGGCACGGTATATCGCGAGATCAGGCAGTCTTTGGTCGATATGCGCGAGATGTTTTTGCTGCTCGATCAACCGGCTGAGGTGGTGGACAAGGACGGTGCCACCGATGTTGTTGTCGGTGATGGCGAGGTTCGGTTTGAGGATGTGCAGTTCGCCTATGATGCAGAGCGCCCCATTCTGAAGGGCATGAGCATTAGTGTGGGTGGCGGTAAGACGCTGGCGATTGTTGGGCCATCTGGCTCTGGCAAATCCACAATCTCTCGTCTGTTGTTCCGCTTCTATGATGTGGGCGAGGGGCGGATTACTGTTGATGGACAGGATATTCGCGCTGTGACGCAAAGTAGCCTGCGATCAGCCATTGGTGTGGTGCCGCAGGATACGGTTCTGTTCAATGATACTGTTGGCTACAATATCGCTTATGGCCGCGATGGGGCGACCGAAGCTGATATTATTGAGGCGGCGAAGTCGGCTCAGATCCACGATTTCATTGAGAGCCTGCCTGATGGCTATAATACCATGGTGGGTGAACGTGGGTTGAAGCTGTCTGGCGGTGAAAAGCAGCGGGTGGCGATTGCGCGGACGATTTTGAAGAACCCGCCGATCCTGATTTTGGATGAGGCGACCTCGGCGTTGGATACTGGAACTGAAAAGGAAATTCAGGACAGTTTGCAGCGGTTGGGTGCCAATCGTACGGTGCTGACCATCGCGCATCGCCTATCTACCGTTGTGCATGCGGATGAAATCATTGTGCTGGAGAAGGGTCTGATTGTTGAACGCGGGGATCATGGCACCTTGTTGGCGCAGAATGGCAAATATGCTGCGATGTGGCGCCGACAGGAAGCTGAGCGTGAGGATGAGGAAGCGGTTTAGGGTGTTCGGCCATGAGGAATGATAAGCCGGATGAGCCGGTTGTTCATCACCCGACAACAAAAGCCGGGAAACGCTCTGAGATGCTCATTGCAGGTGCGGTGCTGACCGGCCTTTGGGCCATTTTATTGTTCATTCAGATCATTCCCGAAGAACCGTTTTTTGACCGTGGGCGATTTGCTAGTTTTGCGACCGTGGCGGCGTACACTGGGCCGTTGTGGGTTTTGTGTATTATGGTTTGGTATCGGAATTATCTGTCAAAGTGAGCGGATAGGTCTTTTTGGTTCGGCGCGTTTTAAGGGTTGATGCTTGCTGATTGAGGTCCCCGCTTTCGCGGGGATGGCACGTGCTTGGTGCTGTCATCCCGGGCGTTAGACCCGGGACCTTTTGCGTTTAGCGCGTTGATGGCTTTGGCCCTTACTGCGTGAGGTCCCCGCTTCTCGCGTTTACAAGCATACGCTGTCAGGCAGCGGCTTTCGCGGGGATGACATTGTTCTCCGAAAGTTGCCTTACTCAGCCGCGTTAGCGATTGGTTGGGGTCCTGATGCTTCGATGTCATAGGCATCAAGCGATACCCATTCCATTGGGCCGGAACGGGTTGAGAGGGCGGCTTCGTAGAGCCTTACGTCCTCTTTAAACTGCGCATAAGCCTTTCTGCCGAACCATAGTGGGTAGAACAATACAGCGAAGGCGCAATGGGCCGGGCCGCAGCGGCGGAACAGGTGTTCCATTACCCACACTCGTAGGGCTAGCGCCGTTGGAGTGATGAGCAGCGTCAGGACCGTTGATACGCCCAGGCCGAATACAACAGCGGTGGCGAGTTGTTTCCACCAGAGCGCGGTGGGCGCGCCGATTGATAGCACGGTTGAGGTAAATGCAGACCAGCCCGCGCCGGTAAATAGGCCACCCGCGAATAGGGCAGCGAAGCCCTCGCCAACGGCACCAAAGTTAATGGATGCCGCGAACATCATCGGGGTCAGACCAGCCAT
>JBMYPG010000184.1:0-6713 GCA_049600095.1 Pikeienuella sp.
AACGCAGCGCATTACTACGGCACATTGGGGCGCGGGTGGTTGAAATGGGAATCCCACACCGAATTTGTCACTTACACCCTGTTCATGCCCGGCGTTTCAGACGAACCTTTCTCCGGTGCCAACCTTTCCACCTTCCCCGCCGATTGGCTGGATAATCTCGGTGGTCGGATCATCTCCGCTGCATTGGTGCGCATCGAACAAGCCGCAGACCGCGAAGCCGCCGAAACCGCCTTCTACGGCCGCCTCGCGCCCCATTTCGCTCCCGAAAGCCTCGCCACTGGCTTCGTTGCCGATGATGAGGCTCTAATCGCCTCAGATTTCAGACTGCACGAGGATGGCTGCGCCCGCATCGCAGTGATCGCTGCGGGCACAGTTGACTCTTCGCGTCTCGGCCGCATCGTTCAGCGCGTGATCGAGATTGAAAGCTACAAAACCTTCGCCCTAACCGCCCTCCCCGTCGCCCGCGCCACCGCTGGCCGGGTGTCAGAACTGGACCGACAACTCTCAGCCCTAACCAGCGACGTAGCAAAGGGCCGGGGCGACCCCCGCGAAGTGCTGGAGGAACTCACCAGACTAGCCGCAGAGGTTGAACAACTCGCCACCGACACCGCATTCCGCTTCGGTGCCTCAGCCGCCTATGCCGCCATCGTCGAAGACCGCATCACTGTCCTGCGCGCCCAGCGTATTCGCGGGCGCCAGCTTTACAGCGAATTCATGAAACGCCGTTTTGACCCGGCTATGCGCACCTGCAAAGCCGCCGAACGCCGCCTCAACGCCCTATCAGACCGCGTAGCCCGCACCTCCACATTGCTTTCAACGCGCGTCGATGTGGCACTAGAAGCCCAAAACCAAACCATTCTCGCCCGAATGGATCAACGCGCGGAAGCACAACTGCGCCTGCAACAAACGGTAGAGGGGCTAAGCGTCGTGGCAATCAGCTATTACGCCCTAAACCTCGCTACCTATCTGATGTACCCGCTGGCGAAACTGGCAGACATCAACAAAACCACAATGACCGCCCTACTCGCCCCACTGGTCATCGGCGGCGTTTGGCTAATGGTCCGGCGGATCAGGAACCACGTTTAACTGCTCCGTCAGATTATTGGCTACGCCGCTACTCCAACAGCCTTGCGCCATCGAACAACAATTGTGCAAGGGATGAGAGGGTTTAGGGCTTCCCCCACTCCGCTTTCCCCCTACTGTGTTGTCAGCCACATTGGCCCGCCAACCCGGATAGCCGCATATGACAACCCGCCTCCATTATGCTTGGATCGTCGCCATTTCAGGCGCGCTAACCACATTTTGCTGTCTCGGCCTCGCCCGCTTTGCATTCGGCATGCTGTTGCCGTCGATGTCGGAGGCTTTATCGCTTGATTACAGCCAGCGCGGCATGCTCGGTTCCAGCTATCTGATCGGCTATGTCGCCATGGTCGCCGCCGTTCCATTTGTGGCCCCACGTTTGGGCCAACGTACACTGATTACCGGCAGCCTGAGCCTGATTTCCCTTTCACTCTTCGGCGTCTCATTATCCGACGATTTCCTAACGCTCTGCCTCATCTACGGCCTAACCGGCATCGGCAGCGGCGGTGCTTTCGTCCCGGTGATGAGCCTTGCTTCCGCATGGTTCCACCCCTCCCATCGCGGCCTCGCCGCTGGCATCCATCTGGCTGGCGCTGGCCTCGGCATCATCATTTCCGGCTTTGTCGTCCCACGACTTGAGCCAATGTTCGGCCTCGCCCAATGGCAATTAGGTTGGCTGATTTTCGCAATTTTTTCCGCCTTCACCGCCGCATGGGCTTTCACTTTCATTCGCAACGCACCTGCGGATGTGGGCACATCGCTCTACGGTCGTCCACCAGCCCCCAAATCGCAGGCTCACGCCAACAAAGTCCCACAAAGCAAGGCGATCCTTATCGCCCACCTCGGCTCCATCTACGCCGTCTACGGCGCGACCTATATGATCTACGCCAGCTTCATCGTCACCAGCATGGTAGACGCCTATGGCATGACACAGGCGCAGGCAGGCCAAGCGTGGGCATGGGTTGGCATCGTCAGCATGTTCTCTGGCACGTTGTTCGGCTGGTTATCCGATAAAATCGGGCGCAAAGGCGGTTTCATCGCCGCGCTGTCAGTCTTGGCAACGGCTTATATATTAGCATCAAACAGCGATTGGACCTTCGCGCTCTATCCATCGCTAATCCTATACGGTCTGGCGGCATGGAGCATTCCGACTATCATCGCCGCAGCATCCGGCGACTATTTCGGCCCCAAACACGCTGCCAGCGGATTGGCCGCCGTCACGCTAACCTTCGCAATAGGTCAAACCCTCGGCCCAGTCGGTGCAGGGTATCTAGCAGAAGCTACCGGAGCATTCGGCACCAGCTACGCCGCTGCCAGCGCCGCCGCGATCCTCGCGATACTTCTATGCCTATTGCTAAAACCACCGAGATAACGGCCCCAGCCGCTATACCAACCCAGCAATCAGAAACCCAGCCAACAGGATTAATCCCGTATCGCGGTTCTGTCCGAACAGACGCATGCATTTATCCGTGTCATTGATGTCCAGAACGATCAACTGACGGCCCATATGCCCGCCATAAATCGCAACACCAACCATCGCGATAATCAGGCTAAGACCCGACAAAGCAATCGTCGCCGCCAAACCAGCGGCAACAATAGCCACAGCAACAAACCAACCCAGCCATCGCACAGTGTCGTCGCCAAACAGCCGCGCGGTGCTCTTCACCCCGATCAGCGCGTCATCCTCAGTATCCTGATGGGCATAGATCGTGTCGTAATGCAGGGTCCAGGCAATACCACCCAGATACAGGATCACCGCCTCCGGCCCAATACCACCAGTATGAACCGCCCAGCCCATCAACGCGCCCCAGTTAAACGCGATACCCAGGAAAATCTGCGGCCACCATGTGACCCGCTTCATAAACGGATAGATCGCCACCGGAACCAATGCCGCAATACCAACCCAGATGGAAAAGCTGTTAAAGCTCAGCAGGATAGCAAATGAAATCAGCGCCTGCACAATCATCCATGCAACAGCGCCCTTTACCGTTACCTGACCAGCGGGCAGCGGGCGTGATCTTGTGCGTTCAACCGAAGCATCAATTTCCCGATCCGTAATGTCATTCCATGTACACCCGGCACCGCGCATCAAAAACGCGCCCAGACCAAAAGCAACAAAGAACCAAATGTCAGCCCATTGCCAGCCCGTCGCCGCAATCGCCAACGCCAGTGACTGCCAGCAAGGGATCAGCAACAACCACGTACCCGCAGGCCGGTCCGCACGCGAAAGGCGCAGATAAGGCCGCGACCACAACGGCATGAATCGGTCAACCCAGTTCAAATCGGTTGCATCAGCAACACGAACATCTTGTTGATTATGGGTTCGGTGAAAGGGCCGGTTGTCGGGTTCGTTTTGATCAGTCATAGAGGGGCTATGACACGCTCCGCTTCAAAAATCAGGCTTTATGTGGATGCTCCGCTTGCGGCGGGCGCATCTGTCGCGCTGCAACGCGATCAGGCGCATTACCTTGGCGGCGTCATGCGCCGGCAGGTTGGTGATCAAATCGCACTCTTCAACGGCCAAGACGGCGAATGGATGGCAGAGATTGGCCATATCAACAAACGCGCCGCCGCACTTAGCTGCACTGAACAAAGCGCCCCACAAACTTCACCACCTGACCTCTGGCTGCTCTTTGCCCCCATCAAAAAGGCACGCACCGATTTCATCGTCGAAAAAGCGGCAGAGATGGGCGCACGCCGCATCCAGCCGGTCTTTACCCAACACACAAATGCCGAGCGGGTAAAACCAGATCGCATGCGCGCCCATGCCATCGAGGCCGCCGAACAATGCGGCGGCGTGTTCGTGCCAGAGGTTGCAGACCCGGCCAAACTCAGCGCCGTGCTGTCCGACTGGGACACTTCTCGCCGGATCATGTTCTGCGATGAAACCGCAACCAACAGCGACGCTCAGGCAGCGTTAAAGGCCGCAGGCCCCGGCCCATGGGCCATCCTGATCGGGCCAGAGGGCGGGTTTAGTGCTGAGGAAATCAAACGCCTCCGCGCCATGGACCACGCCACCCCCGTTTCCCTCGGCCCCCGCATCCTACGCGCGGATACCGCGGCAGTCGCGGCGCTGGCGCTATGGCAGGCAACACTCGGAGATTGGGGTTAGTATGCGCACAATAATGCTTTTGGCTGCGGGTCTAATCCCCCTTGTCGGCACCGCTATCCTGATCCGACTGGGCGTCACCTCAATGGGCCTAATACCCGCCATTGTCGTCCTGATGGTTCCGATCTTCCTGCTCACGCGCCAACCAAAGAAAATCGACAACCCCAATGGCATTGTCATTGTTGACGATCAAACCATCCGCGCCACAGGGCCACTTGGTATCGGCGCCATCCCAAAAAACCAGATCGCGACAATCCACCTGATTTGCCCAGAATCAACCAGTGCGCAACCTTCACCCTATTGGGTCATCCAAGACACCGCCCAGCGCCAACTCAGCATCCTTTGCAACGCTACAGGCGCGGACGAGCTAGAACCGTTCTTCATTGCAGCGGGCGTGAGTGAGGCCGATTTAGATCAGGCGACAATCTCCGCTAAAACCGGTGTAACAACCCTACTTTCATCGCCAGATGCATTGATACCAAACTTGACCAACGCCGGACTAATTTGGAAGAATGCATAATGGCCTTCCTTCGTCCAGAAGTCGCACTATTGCTCCATCGGTGGAGAGAGACGGCGATCTATTCCTTCGTCACCGTCAGCCTGTTGATCTGGCTATGGGATTGGCCGCTAACCCTCACATGGGCAGCATTCCTAGGCGTCATCGCCTTAGTTGGGATCGCACTAACCCGCGCGGCGCTATTAACCGCTCTTTCAGCACAGGCAAAGGGCGGCCCGGGCGTCGTCATGATCAACGAAAGGCGCATCGCCTTTCTGGGGCCAGAGGGTGGCGGGTTCGCTTCCATTAACGAAATTTCCGCTGTGTCAGTCGGCTCTCCACCGGGCCTGCCACCAACGTGGACCCTCTGGGCCGGTGCTGAACCATTAATCATCCCCGCCGCTGCCAAAGGTGCCGAGGGGATCATCGACGCCCTATCCGCCTTACCCGATTTTCAGGCCACGCGCGCCGTTGCCGCGCTAAGCGGTCACAATATTGAGATCATTTGGCGACGCGGTAAGTCGTCTACAGCTATTGCACCCAGCGACAGCGAAGCCTAAGTCTTTCGGAACGAACTTGCGTATCAGAGCCTAATTAAAGGAGCTCCGCCTTATGTCTATCCCTCAACAGGGCGGCGGCCCAATCGAACGGCGTGAACAGCTTTGGGAATATCTGGCCGAAGGCTGCAAACCCAAAGAAGACTGGCGCATCGGCACCGAACACGAAAAATTCGGCTATTGTCATGATGCCCGCCGTCCACTGCCTTATGATGGCGTATGCTCCATCAAATCAATTCTGACTGGCCTGCGCGATGAATTTAACTGGTCTCCAATTTTAGAAGGCGACAACCTGATCGGCCTGACTAAAGACGGCGCGAACGTCAGCCTGGAACCCGGTGGCCAGTTGGAACTCTCCGGCGCGCCGCTGGAAACCATTCACCAGACCTGTGATGAGGTTAACGTCCACCTGCGCGAAGTTAAAACCATCGCCGACCGTGTTGGTGCCGGTTTCATCGGCCTTGGCGCTGCGCCCGATTGGTCTCACGAAGATATGGATATGATGCCCAAGGGGCGTTACCGGCTAATGACCGACTATATGGGTCGCGTTGGCACCCATGGCACACAGATGATGTACCGAACCTGCACCGTGCAGGTGAACCTCGATTTCTCTAGCGAAGTCGACATGGTGCAGAAAATGCGCGTTGCACTGGCCTTACAGCCCATCGCAACCGCGCTATTCGCCAACTCACCTTTCTTTGATGGTCAGAAAAACGGCCATGTAAGCTGGCGCAGCCGCATCTGGCGCGATCTGGATGGTGCACGCACCGGCATGCTGCCCTTTGTATTCGAAGATGGTTTTGGCTTCGAACGTTGGGCCGAATACGCCTTGGACGTGCCAATGTACTTCGTCTATCGCGACGGCAAATATATCGACGCGCTGGGCCAGTCCTTCCGCGACTTCCTCGATGGTCGCTTGCCAGCACTACCAGGCGAAACCCCAACGCTCAGCGACTGGGCAGA
Source organism: Pikeienuella sp. (assembly GCA_049600095.1). Taxonomy (GTDB): domain Bacteria; phylum Pseudomonadota; class Alphaproteobacteria; order Rhodobacterales; family Rhodobacteraceae; genus Pikeienuella. The sequence goes on from JBMYPG010000184.1 coordinate 6,206, forward strand.
TCACCTGACCACGACCTTCCCAGAGGCACGCCTTAAGAAATTCATCGAAATGCGCGGCGCAGACGGCGGCCCATGGCGGCGTATCTGCGCCCTGCCCGCATTCTGGGTTGGTCTGGTATACGAACAATCCTCACTCGACGCCGCATGGGATCTAGTCAAAGACTGGACCGCAGAACAGCGCGAGCAGCTTCGCATTGATGCTTCGGTTATGGGCCTAAAGGCACAGATCAACGGCCGCTCTGTCCACGACATCGCCCGCGATTGCATCACCATCGCCCACGACGGCCTAAAACGCCGCGCCCGCCCCGGCGCAGACGGCCTTTTGCCGGATGAAACCCACTTCCTGAACGCTTTGCAGGAAACGGTGGATACCGGAGAAACCCCTGCCGAAGAAATGCTGCGCCGCTTTGATGGCGAATGGAACGGCGATTTCGGCAAGCTGTTCAAAGATTGCAGTTATTGAATCCATGTACTTTGCTGTCCCGGGCGTAGACCCGGGACCTTGCTG
>JBMYPG010000185.1:0-6635 GCA_049600095.1 Pikeienuella sp.
ATCAGAAGTGGTTTTGAAGACTGGATAACGGTTTCCAGCAGGGGAACCATTGACTGCAGTGAAGAAAGTTTTTTCTCGTGCAGCAAGATCAGGCAGTCTTCCATATCCGCGATCATTTTGTCGGGATTGGTAACGAAGTACGGGCTCAGGTAGCCGCGATCGAACTGCATGCCTTCGACAACATCGGTCTCAGTGGCGAGGCCTTTGTTTTCTTCGACGGTGATAACACCCTCGTTGCCGACTTTCTGCATGGCGTCTGCGATCTGACGACCAATTTCCATTTCACCGTTAGCAGATATACCGCCAACCTGTGCAACTTCATCGCTGTCTTTAACATCGCGAGACATGCCTTTAACGCCGCCGACGACTGTTTCAACAGCCATGTCGATGCCGCGCTTCAGGTCCATTGGGTTCATGCCAGCAGCAACTGATTTCATGCCTTCGCGAACGATTGCCTGAGCCAGAACTGTTGCAGTGGTGGTGCCGTCGCCTGCTTCGTCGTTGGTGCGTGAAGCAACTTCGCGAACCATCTGTGCGCCCATGTTTTCGAACTTGTCTTCAAGCTCGATCTCTTTAGCGACTGACACGCCATCTTTCGTGATGCGCGGTGCGCCAAAAGATTTGTCCAGAACAACGTTGCGGCCTTTAGGGCCCAGGGTAACTTTTACAGCGTCTGCAAGAATGTTGACGCCGCGCAGCATGCGGTCGCGTGCGTCCGTGCTGAATTTGACTTCTTTGGCAGCCATTTCGGATGCTCCTAAATCTTGGGGGTTAAGCCGTTAGTCCAGACCAGTTGTGATCAGGACAATTTACCGAGGATGTCGCTTTCTTTCATGATAAGCAGATCCTCGCCGTCGACTTTGACTTCGGTGCCCGACCATTTGCCGAACAGAACACGATCGCCAGCGGCAATTGCCATTGGGATCAGTTCGCCTGAATCTTTGCGGGCGCCTTCGCCGCAAGATACAACTTCACCCTCAGAGGGTTTTTCTTTGGCGCTGTCTGGAATGATCAGGCCGCCAGCGGTTTTTTCGTCACCTTCGACGCGACGAACAAGTACGCGGTCGTGGAGTGGTGTAAATGCCATGGAATTCGCTCCTAAAAGTATCGCGGTTCCGTTTCGGGACGGCTTTGCTCTCTCTGTTAGCACTCGCCTCCCTTGAGTGATAACAGCGGAATTGAGATAGGCAAGCTGAAGGGTGGCGTCAACCCTTTTACTCGATTCAATTTTTTGGGAAGATTGGTGGTGTGAAGTTGGTTGCGGCCACCGGTGGGGCGGGGCATTCTGGATTAATCCGGCTTTAGAAGGTTTCCTATGTACAAATTAATCGTCGTTTTCGCGCTATTTCTACCAACTTGGGCGTTTGCTAATTGCAATGGTGTTGATCAAACATCAGGCATTCAGCGCAATGACCCCACAGGCTATGAGCGTATTGTAGCGGCCGCTAGCGCGCTTCCGAATGGTAATGGCGTCATGTGGAAGGTGTCTAAAACGGGACTTTCGGACTCTTATCTTATCGGCACCAATCATGTTGTTAGCTCTGTAGCGAAAACATTCATCGGAACTTTCAAAGCCGTTTTGCCAAGCGCCCGTGTCCTTTTGGTTGAACTGAGCAAAGCCGAAGAGGCCGAGATGACCGAGGCGATGGGGACGAACCCTAATCTGATTTTCGATATGAGTGGTCGGATGTTGGTGGATTACCTGCCGCCTGAAGATCATGCATTGGCAGAAGAAGCCTTTGCCTCGTTAGGTCTTGATTTTACAACGGGTTCGCGGTTGTCGCCTACTTTCATTCAAATTCTAACGGCTATCCCGGTTTGTGCTCAGGTTGCTGCTGCGCAAAACCCTGAACTGAAAATGGATAGTGTTTTGATGGCGACTGCCGAAGCGGCTGACGTTCCTGTTGTCGGGTTAGAGACTTGGGAGAGGCAGATCTCGGCCTTTTCAAAACAGCCACGCGATGTGTTGGAGGATTCGGCGCGCATCAGTCTGCAGTTGTGGCGGAATATTGAGGATAACTTCGCGACGGTAGAAGCGATGTATCAGCGGGGTGAGATTGCCAATATTTGGGAATATTCTCGCTATATCTCCGAAGCGGTCGCAGACGTTGACGTGGTGGATAGAGCCATGGCTGCGGTGCAGGTCGAGTTACTGGATCGTAGAAATATCGAAATGGCAGAATCGGCTGCAGGGTACCTGAAGGAAGGCGGCGCGGTTGTTGCCGTTGGTGCGCTTCATTTAATTGGTGAAGTTGGTCTGGTCGAATTGGTGCGTAAACAAGGTTATACCGTTGAGCGAATCAAATAGGCGCTGTGCCGCGCCGTATTCGGAGCGCTTATGACCACCGATATTATGACGACCGAGATTGTCGCGAACCTTAGCCAGATTGCCACCCGTTATGACGCTGTATTCTGTGATGTATGGGGTTGTTACCACAATGGCCAGGCACCGATGCCGGATGCCATCGCGGCGCTTCAGGCGTTTCGGGCCAATGGTGGAACGGTTGTTTTGTTGACCAATGCGCCACGGCCTGAGACTGCGGTTCGGGCGCAGCTAGATGCGATGAATGCGCCGCGCGATAGTTATGATGTTATCGCTAGCTCTGGCGCTGCGGCGCGTGATGCGGTGCGCAGTGGTGATTGGGGCAAACGTGTCTATCATATCGGTGCGCCCAAGGATGACCCGTTCTTTGAAAATGCGAATGTAGAGCGGGTTCGGCTTGAGGATGCTGAAACGGTTGTTTGCACTGGTTTGCGTGACGACCGGACCGAGACCGTCGATGATTATGTTGATGAACTGAGGGAAGCTTCATTGCGTGGACTGCGGTTCCTGTGCGCTAACCCTGATCTGGTAGTGGATGTGGGTGAGTTGCGGCTGTATTGCGCTGGTGCGTTGGCCGCGAAGTATCGTGAGCTGGGCGGTATTGTTGTTGAATACGGCAAGCCGCACCCTCAGATTTACGATTATGCCCGCAAGGTCCTGACCGAAACAGCCGGGCGGGAAATTCCTGATCATCGTATCCTCTGCATTGGCGACGGTATTCGCACCGACGTTAAAGGCGCGATGGGTGAGGATTTGGATTGCTTGTTTGTAACTGGTGGGCTGGCCGCGCATGAAGTTGGTGATAGTCGCGGCGATGTAGACCCCATGCGGTTGAAAACCTATTTGGATAGCCATGTAATGGCACCACGTTTCGCCATTCCGCTGTTGGCCTGATTGGCCGACGGCGTTATGAAGCTGGCGAAATGTGAAGTGAGGAGACGAGCACAATGACCGATCAAGCCGATATTCAGCGCGGTGTAATCTATGTTGAGGATATGGAAGTGGGCATGTCCCGTGACCTGACCAAGGCGATTACCGATCAGGATATTGAGCTTTTTGGCCAAGTTTCCACTGACAGAAACCCGGTTCATTTTGATGATGAATATGCGCAGGGCACGATGTTCAAAGGCCGGATCGCGCATGGGATGTTAACCGCTGGTTTGATCTCTGCCGTGATCGGAGAACAATTGCCCGGTCATGGTACGATTTACATGAAACAGTCATTGGCGTTTCTGGCACCGGTTCGCCCTGGTGCTGTCGTTACGGCCACGGTGACAGTAACCGACATCAATGCCGCCAAACAGCGAGTGTCTTTGGATTGCGTTTGCACCGTTGAAGGCAAGGCTGTTTTGAAGGGTGAAGCCATGGTGCTGGCACCCAGCAAGCTCGGTTGATTAGTTCTGCGGCGATGACAATGAAGATCATCCGTGGCCTAGATGCGATTGGTGCCGATGACCGTGGCGCATCGATTGCTATTGGTAATTTCGACGGTGTTCACCGAGGCCATCAGGCTATTTTGGATTTGTCGCGCCGTGCAGATGCGCCGCTGGCGGTTATGACGTTTGAGCCGCACCCGAGAGAGCTGTTTGCGCCTGATGCGCCTCCATTTCGCCTGATGGGGTTGGATGCGCGGGCGACAAGGTTGGCGAAGTTTGGTGTCGAGAAACTGTATCTAGTACCCTTTGATCGAGCGTTTTCAGCTATAACAGCCGAAAGTTTTTGCGCAGATGTTTTGGCGGACCAGATGGGTGCCAAGCAGGTCGTGGTTGGTTCGGATTTCCGGTTTGGCGCCAAGCGGGCAGGCGATGTTGCGTTTTTGCAGGATGCCGGCCGCCGTTTGGGCTTTGACGTTGTGATTGCGGATTTGGTCGCGCAGGCAGGTGACGAAGTATCCTCGACCGCCATTCGGTCCGCGCTTTCAGATGGTCGCGTAGATGATGCCAACCGGATGCTGGGCCATTTGCATCAGATTGAAGGAGTGGTTGAGCAGGGCGATCAGCGCGGTCGTGACCTTGGCTATCCTACCGCCAACCTGTCGATGGATGGTTTGCTGCTGCCACGCTTTGGTGTTTATGGTGTTCGTATCTCTGTCAAAGATGGGCCTCATGCTGGTGAATATGATGGTGTTTCATCATTAGGTGTTCGCCCGACATTCGGTGTAAACAAGCCGAATTTTGAAACGCATATTTTCGATTTCAAAGGCGACATCTATGGTGCGCGGGTGTCTGTGGGTCTGGTTGGTTACTTGCGGTCCGAAGAAAAGTTTGATGACCTGAAAGCGCTGATTGACCAGATGGATCTGGATTCAGTCAATGCGCGGGCTTTGCTGAGTAAATAGTTTAAGAACAGGGAGAGCGTCATGAATTGGTTTCGTGTGACGGCCTTTAACCTGTTGTTCTATCCTTTCACAATTTGGGTCGCGTTCGTTGCTTGGGTTTTAACTTATGTTTCGACCGAGGTGGCACTGCGTAATTGGCTACATTGGTGGTCTTGGCGTGTTTTTGGCTTGCTCCGCTTTGTTTTGAATTCAAAAGTGATTGTTGAAGGCAAAGAAAACTTACCAGCTGGGGCTTATGTTTTAGCGCCCAAACATATGTCTGAACTGGACGTCTGTTTTGTTCTTGGTCACCATCGCAATGTTAATGCGGTTGCGATGGCTGAACTGGCAGAGTTGCCGTTTTTAGGTGCAATTCTGAAAAAGATGCGATTGATTTGTGTGCCAGTGGACAGTGGACCGCAGGGAATGACGCAGGTTTTGCGGGAGGGCGCGAAAATTTCTGCTGATCGTGGCCAGCCGATTGTGATTTTCCCTGAGGGGGAGCTAATGGCAATTGGTGCCCGTGAGCGATACAAATCTGGTGTTTTCCACGCCTATGAGGCTGCGGGATTGCCGGTAGTACCTGTTGCGCAGTCGTTGGGTGTTATTTGGCCACGGCGGCATTGGCGCAAATTTCCCAATCACATTGCGGGCGCGCGTTATTTGCCGCCCATTCAGCCGGGACTAGACAAAGAAACGTTTTTAACCATCTTGGAAGAAAGAATAGAGACCGAAAGCATGGCAATGATCCGTAGCCATGCCAAGGGGGCGGAACTGTTGGCGGCCGAAGATCGGTATGCCCGAAAGGCCGCCAACGAAGATTGATTTTTTAGGCAGGGGATAATTATGGGTGTCGATCAGGCCGCAAGCGATGCTGCGGGTAATCAGTTCAAGCTTTTTAAGACACGCCGTTTTTGGCCATTGTTTATTGTCCAATTCCTCGGTGCCTTTAACGACCAGACGTTCAAGAATGCCTTTGTTGCGCTGCTAACTTATCGGCTGGTTGATAAGCTGGGTTGGTCGGCAGGTGAGTTGGACCTGTTTGTTCAGGTTGCTGCTGGGCTGTTCATCCTGCCATTTGCCCTATGTGCCCCGACCGCCGGGATGATTGCGGACCGCGTAGACAAAGCGCGGATGATGCGTTGGGTGAAGTTTGCTGAGATTGTTCTTATGACAATCGCGGCGACGGCCTATCTGACGGAAAGTGTCATCACACTGTTCATTCTGGTGTTTTTGATGGGCGCGCAATCTGCGTTTTTTGCGCCCGTCAAATATGGTGTTTTACCGCAGTATATGCGTAAGGATGAAATGCCAGCCGCCAATGGGTTGATACAGGGGGCGACTTTCCTGGCTATCCTGTTTGGGCAAATCATTGGTGCCAAATTGGTGTTGATGGAAAGCGGTGTAACGCTGATTTCGGTGGCGGTTGTGGTGATCGCGGTTGTAGGCTGGCTTGCTAGTTTTGCCGCGCCATCTGCACCACCGGTTGGAGAAAGGCCGCAGTTCAGTAAGTGGCTTTTGCCGGATGTGGCACGTATTCTGAAAGTCTGTTGGCCCCATAAGGAACCGCGATTTGCTATGCTGATGCTCGGCTGGTTCTGGTTTATCGGTGCAGTTTTTATGTCACTGATCTTTCCCATCGCCCGCTATTCGCTGTTTGCTGCTGAGGATGTGGCGCTGACGTTGCTGGCTTCATTCTCGGTCGGGGTGGCGATTGGTGCTGTGATGTACAGCATGATTGTAAAAGGCACTGTCACGCTGAAAACCGCGCCTGTCGGTGCGATTGGTATTGGTGTTGGTGGGATACTGTTTTGGCTGGCGGTCGGCAATTTCGGTGCTGACCTGAGCCCGGATGCGGCGCTGATGGGCGTTGGCGAGTTTATGGGGCGGTTCGACGCCTGGTTAGTGATGGGTGCGCTGGTGCTGATTGCCATGTTCTGTGGGCTGTATGTGACGCCACTGAATGTTGAATATCAGGTCAAGGCACCCGAGGGG
>JBMYPG010000186.1:0-6519 GCA_049600095.1 Pikeienuella sp.
CAGAAATTAAACGCGGATTCTCCCAATGGCTGGGGCAGACTTGGGTCTCAGGTCATGATCTTAACGTTTACTCGCTTTCTCGAACTCAGAGAAAACCTAGTCCAGTACTGGAATTTCGCCGACTACGCGAAAAAAGCAATTTTCTCAAAAATCGCGCTCTCGAACCTAATCATAAAGGGGCAAGATGTGGCTAGTTTAAGCTTCAAAAAACCCTTCCTCGATAACGAAGAAGGGTGTTTTACCTCATATGGTGGCCGCACGAAGTGCGACCTGAACCGAGGTTGGAAGCCATATGGGTTTGGCTTCAGAGCAGCCAGAATGAGCCATACGTCACAGAGATCATGGGAATGGTCGAGAGTTGCAGATCGTCCGTAACGCTGAAATTTCCTCTTATATCTGACCTAGAGAAATTATCTAGAACCAAAGTTTAGGCAGGAAGGACGTTCTGTCAAAGCGAGTTGGAGATTTTCTCGTTCTTACAGCGAGATAGCGGAAGTCTGCGATCTATTTTTGAAGTGGCGCACAAATTGGCGCAAAATGTTACGTAATGGTAACTACTTTAATTATATCAATGGCATACAAGCAAGATCAACCGACTCATAACCTGAAGGTCGTAGGTTCAAATCCTACCCCCGCAACCAACAAACCATACAGCAATTGCATGACGTTACGCTCTGTCCAAAAAACTGCCTGTCGCACTTGATATGCCTCAAAATAACCTGCCCGATAACAAATACCCCTCAACGCTCAATCGTGGTTTTCATCGTATAACCCGGCGCAAAAACCAACCTGACGACAGTAACAAGGTCGCCATTAGACCATGTTCGCCGTGTTGCGATAAGAACTGCAGTGCCCGTTCTTTGCTTTAATGCAGCCCCGTCACTTTCAGATGCATTTTCAGCGTGGAATGTGATTTCGCCACTTGTATAGGGTGCGTTGTTAAGTAGCCACTCATTGGCGCTGGCCATGCGCAGGTCTGCCTTTTCGATTTCTGGTGTTGTATGCAAGTCGACCCAGCGATCCTCAAAAACATAAACGCTGTCATTGGCTAGATGAATCGCGCGGATATGAAGGAAACGTCGTGTCAGATCGTTGCATATATCCTCAGGTGGCTGGGCAATGTTCTGGCTCAGCAGAGAGTATCCGTAAGTTTCGCCACGATCTTCTATCTCTTTCCTGATCATAGGGATGCTCAGGACGGCCCGTCTAATCGGGTTTATGACGACACGTGTGCCCGCTTTGCGGCGGCGATCGATCAGCCCAGTTTCTGCCAGTTGGCGCAACGCTCGGTTTACCGTTGTGCGTGCACAGCCAAATTCCTGCGCAAGTTCCGCCTCGGTTGGAATGATTTCCCCGGCCTGCCAAACCTGTTCATAAATACGCCGCTGCACTTCGCCATAGACGCTGCGCCAAGTTTGATTGGGTCGTTCAGTCATAATGGCGAAGCTACCTGTATATCGAGCCTGTGTCGCCATTAACCTTTGGCGGGCTAGCCAATCAGTCTCTCATCACTATGTCTTGCTTTTGCGGCAATACAGCTCAAGGCGATGGTGAACCAACTCATAACCCAGTTCAGCGGCGATTTCTGCTTGCAGGCGTTCAATTTTTTCAGATTGAAATTCATGCACCTCGCCGGTCTCGATGTCGATCAAATGATCATGATGCGGAGCATTGGCAATCTCAAAGCGGGCGGGCGCGCCTTCAAAAACATGGCGATGCACCACGCCCTGTTCCTCCATCGCGGTCAGTGTGCGGTAAACGGTAGAGAGAGAGACACTATCGTCAATCTCTTGCGCTCTGCGGTGAAGTTCAGTTGCATCGGGGTGGTCGGCTGCCTCGGTAAGAACCTTTAGCAATGCGGCGCGCTGCTTTGTAATTCGTACGCCAGAAGCACGGAGGGCATCCTCCAACGTCGTTTCGCTGCCTTGCATATTCTAAACCTCGACTTTGGCCCGCACCCGGAATGCAACGCGCGCAAAGGTAAAGATGAATACGCCTGTCATCAACAGAACGATGGTCGGCGCCGGTGCGGCATCAATGAAAAAACTGAGATAAACGCCGGTTACTGACGTGAGCAGAGAGATGACGACGGCTGCGATCAACATTGAGCCAAACCGCCGGGCGATTAGAAATGCGGTTGCGCCAGGGGCGATCAACAGTGCAATCGCCAGAATGAGGCCAACCGCCTTTAGCGCGGCGACTATGGTAAGTGATATGAGAACGAGCAGCCCGTAGTGCAGCAGCCCAACTGGTAGTCCCGCCGCGCGCGCCTGCGCCGGGTCAAAGGCATGAAGGACCAAATCGCGCCATTTCAGAGTGATCACTACAGCCACGAAACCGGCGATTATGCCGGCCTCGGCCAAATCCGCGAGACCGATCCCCAGCATGTCACCGAATAAGATGTGGTCAAGATGAACATCGGTTCTGACCTGTGTATACATAACGATGCCCAGTCCAAACATGCCTGAGAACACAACACCCATAACCGTATCCTGTTTGATCCGGCTGTTGTCTTTTAAGTAACCCGTCGCCAAAGCACAGATCATGCCTGCCGAAAACGCCCCGATGGCGAGAGGGATGGCTGTAATATAAGCGATCACAACCCCCGGCAGGACGGCATGAGAGATTGCATCCCCCATCAACGACCATCCCTTCATCACCAGAAAACAGGACAGTAATGCAGCGGGGACAGTAATTAGTGCAGATACCATCAATGCGTTGCGCATGAATTCGAATTGAAGCGGTAAAAGCAGTTCCTCGGTCATGCTGGATTACCCCCAATCCGACCCCTACGCCGGGCGGCAATCAATCCGTGTTTAGGTGCCAGCAGGAACACCAGCAGGAAAATCACAGTTTGCAGAACCACGATCACGCCGCCGGTTGCACCGTCCAGAAAATAGCTCGCATAAGCACCGGCAAAACTCGTGACTGCACCAATGCCAACGGACCACATAATCAGGCGTGGGAAGCGATCGGTTAGCAAATAGGCGGTCGCCCCCGGCGTCACGACCAAAGCGATGACAAGGAATGCGCCGACGGTTTGAAGGGCAGCGACCGTGCAAGCAGCAAGTAGCGTAAAGAACAGTATTTTCAGGCGAACGGGGTTTAACCCGATGGACCGTGCGTGCGCCTCATCAAAGAACACAGCCAACAGATCCCGCCATTTCAACATTAGGATCAGGAGAGAGATGAAACCGATGATTGCCAGTTGCAGCGTGTCAGATGGTGAGATCGCGAGGACATTGCCCATCACAATTGTCTGTACGTTTACGGACACGGGCGATACCGACACCATGAACAGGCCAAGGCCAAAAAAGGATGTGAAGATCAGGCCGATCACCGCATCCTCTTTCAACCCGGTTCTTTGATTCAAAAACAGCATGGCCGCCGCTGCCAGACCGCCAGAAAAGAACGCGCCCAATGCAAAGGGCAGACCCAGCATATAGGCACCGGCCACACCGGGAACGACGGAATGGGCGAGCGCGTCGCCGATCAGGGACCAGCCCTTTAGCATCAGAAATGCGGACAGGAATGCGCAAACAGCCCCTACCAATGCGCTGACCCACATGGCGTTCACCATGTAGCCATAAGTGAAGGGTTCCAGCACCGTCACGGTTTGCCATCCTCATAAAGGACAAATGGCCGTTCATCATCGGTGATAACCGTGACTTGGCGAGAATCCTCGTCATCATGCAGATCGGCCCCACCCAGCACGAAATGGCGAAGAACGCCGCCAAAAGCACGTTCTAGGTTGGCATGTGTGAATACTTCTGCAGTCGGCCCATAGGCCAGAATTTGGCCTTTTACCAAAACGGTTCGGTCGCAAAACTCTGGCACACTGCCGAGGTTATGGGTTGAGACCAGCATCACCCGGCCTTCGGCGCGTAAGTCGCGCAAAAGGCTGATAATTGCCTCTTCGGTTTTCACATCAACGCCGGTGAATGGTTCATCCAAAAGGATCACCTTGGCGTCCTGCGCCAGTGCCCGGGCTAAGAAAACACGTTTTTTCTGACCGCCTGATAGTTCGCCAATCTGCCGGTTGCGAAATTCGGACATGCCGACGCGTTCCAGTGCACTTTCCACCGCTTCATGGTCCGCGCTTCGGGCCATACGAAGAAAATTCATATGGCCATAACGGCCCATCATCACCACATCTTCAACCAAAACAGGAAAGGTCCAGTCAACCTCCTCTGCCTGAGGGACATAAGCGATCAAGTTGTGCTTTAGCGCTGCCTGAACCGGCAGGCCCAAAACTCGGATGACGCCTTTTGCTGCCCGCTCAAACCCCATGATCGCCTTGAACAAGGTTGATTTACCGGCACCGTTCACCCCAACCAATGCGGTGATAGTGCCAGTGGGGATTTCGAAACTGGCCTCTGCTAGCGCGGTGTGGCCATTGCGATAGGTGACCGTCAAATCCTTGACCATCAGACCGGCGTCTGGCAGCGGCAATGCCTCTCCGGTCGTTTCGAACAGCGTCATTCAGAAAGGCCCTTGGCAATTGTTTCTGAGGTTACGCGCAATAAATCGAGATAGGTTGGTACCTGTCCTTCGGGCTCTGACAGGCTGTCGACATAAAGAACGCCGCCATAACGCGCGCCGGTCTCTCGTGTGATTTGCCGTGCTGGTGCGTCTGAGACTGTGCTTTCCGAGAACACAACAGAAATGCCCTCGGCCCGAACCGTATCGATAACATTGCGGACCTGTTGCGGGGTACCCTGCGCATCAGCGTTGATGGGCCAGAGGTATAGTTCCTTCATCCCGAAATCACGGGCAAGATAGCTGAATGCGCCTTCGGATGTGACCAGCCAGCGGCGGTCAGCCGGGATTGAGGTGATCGTTGCCTTTAAAGGTATAATCACCGCCTCGATCTTTGCTTTGTAAGCGTTGGCATTGTCGCGATAAGTCTGGGCATTCTCCGGATCGTGTTGCGCCATAGCCGTTGCGATATTGTCGACATAGATCAGGGTAGAGTTAAGCGACATCCATGCATGTGGGTTCGGCTTTCCTGTATACGGTCCAGCTTCGATCCCCATTGGCTCTACGCCATCGCTAATCACAGCACTTGGAACTTCGCTAAGGTTGCGAAAGAACCGCTCAAACCACAGTTCCAAATTCAGCCCGTTCCATAGGATCAAATCAGCATCCTGCGCCTTTAGAATATCCCTAGGCGTTGGTGAGTAGTTGTGGATTTCTGCACCCGGTCGCGTAATGGAGGCGACCTCTGCAGCGTCGCCAGCCACATTCCGTGCCATATCTGCAATCACGGTAAAGGTCGTGACAACCTTAAATTTCTCGGCAAGCACCGGCCCAGAGAATGCGGCAAAGACAAGTGCTAGAATAACAGTACGCATAGGTGGAAAGCCTCAGCTAATTAGAACCATTCCAAATGCATATGAGAATGATTTGCATCTGTCAAACCGATTCCAAACGATGTTTGCCTGACGCATTTTTAGTTCAGGTTAAAAGTCGGAAAGGTGGGTGACGGCTCTCTATTCGCTTAGTGCCGACTGCATTTCCTCGCCCGCAATCCTGACGATGGCGGCGCAGTCTTCAACGCTAAAGGTCAACGGAACGCGTATGTCACAGGTCGTGGACAAAACGTCTTTGGTTTGGGGCAGGTCAGGCTGCTCGCCCAGATATTTCCAGCTATCGTAACGGCTGGTAAAGGCGTGCGGCTCTTCTGCCCCGAACCATTTTACATCAACACCACGCGCGGCGCAGGCTGCGATATAGGCGGGGATGCGATCTACCCCCAGCTCTTTGGCCTGAAACTGAAAGCTAGAGCCGACATATTCTTCATGTTGAGCACGCTCAGGCACTCTTACACCCGGCATTTTAGCAAAACCATCAGCCATAACTGACCAACGTTCATTCCAGCGGCGGATGTTGTCATCCAACAATGGCAACTGCGCCCGCAGTATAGTAGCTCTCAAATTGTCGAGGCGCGCAGAGCAATTGGGGCTGTATAGCCGGGTTTCCTGAAACACATCTTCGGATGGAATGGCCCCGTGCGCACCATACAGCATATAGCTGCCTGACCCGACAACTGCCCGGGATGCGATCTCCGGGTCATTCGTGGTTAGCAAGCCGCCCTCGCCTGAGTTGATGTGTTTGTAGGTTTGGGTGGAAAAACACGCGACGGCACCAAAGTTGCCGGACATCACGCCCTTCCACTTTGCCCCCATTGTGTGGGCGCAATCTTCGATCATCGTGATGCCGAATTCTTCGCAGATGGCACAAATGCTGGCCATATCTGCAATATGCCCCCGCATATGGCTGAGCATCAGAAATTTTGCACCAGAAGCTTCAGCCTTTGCCCGCAAATCGGCAACATCCGTGTGCCAATTCTCGTCAATCTCAACCAGTACCGGCACCCCGCCAGCGGCAAATATCGCGCCGGGTACAGGTGCCAGCGTATAGGCATTGGCCAAAACCTTATCGCCGGGCTTTACGCCAACAGCCCGCAAAGCAATCTGCATCGCCTGCCCGCCCGAAGTGGTTGCTAGGCAATAATCC
>JBMYPG010000187.1:0-6519 GCA_049600095.1 Pikeienuella sp.
CGGATATTCGCGCTGCGATATGTGGTTAGTTTTACGGTGTTGGCCGCGACGCTGCCGTTGATCGCCTTTGTCTATGACACTTGGGGGTTTGATACGCTTTACCGGGTGTTGGCGGGGGCGGCTGTGGTGATTTTTGGTGCGGTTTCTTTGTTGCCTAAGAAGCTGCCGGTGGCTTAGCTGTTTCTTGGGTTTTCTGAAGGAGCACTGAACATGAGATTGTTTGGGATCATGCTAGCCTTGATCGGTTGGGGCTTACCTGCCATGGGCGGGGATGAAATGCCCCGGATTGCAATCATCGACAGTGCGACGCCAACGGCGGCTTTGCTGGCGCGACCGGGCACATATTTGGGTGAAACATTTACATTCTCTGAAACCCAATCTGGTGATGTCCATATTCAGGTCGGGGTTTGGGAAGCCGGTGAGGGCCTGCTGAATTTGCACGAGTTTCCCTTTACTGAATATGTGCTGATGATCTCGGGCAGTGTGATTGTTACCGAGTTGGATGGGACGGCAATGATGTTCAGCGCGGGGGACACCTTCGTCATTCCAAAAGGGTGGAGTGGGTCGTGGGATGTGCAAGAGCGCATGAAAAAGCAGATTGTGCGTATTGGAGCGGCACAGCAATAATTGGCGGGCTGGGTGCTTTAGGCTGCTTTTTTCCCGCGCCACAGAATAAACAGGCCGGAACAAACGATTAAGCCTGAGCCGATGAGCATTGGGGTTGTCAGTGTTTCGTTAAACGCCATTACGCCAAGGGCGACGCCGAAGATCAGCCTTGTGTAGCGGAATGGTGTGACTGCCGAGACCTCACCTGTACGCATCGCCTTCATCAAACAAGAATAAGCGGTGACACCTGCGATGATTGAGCCGGTGAGGTAGAGGGTTGTTTGGGTGTCCGGTATTTTGAACGCCGCCTGCTCCCATATCGCGAACATTGCACCTGCCAAGATGATCGAAAGAAAGCCGTAAAGCCCCAGCAGTGATGTGCTGAGTGATGCAGGGGCGGCGCGGCTGGCCAGATCACGGCCAGCAAAGCCGATCATGCCGATGACAGCGAGGATGGAGAGCGCGGAAAAACTGTCGGCACCGGGTTGGATGATGACCAATACCCCTGACATACCGATGAGGATCGCGGTCCACCGTCGCCAGCCGACGTTTTCACCAAAGATCACCGCTGCGCCCGCGACGACAACCAGTGGCGTTGCCTGCAATATCACGGTGGCGGCTGATAGTGGGATGAGTGCAATGGCAAGGACGTAGAAAAGTCGCCCGACAATCTCAAAGAACACCCTGACGCGCATGGGCCGAGAGGCGACTGCGGGGGTGTAGAGCGGTTTACGGTTCAGTGCAGATTGCGCAGCAAAAATCAGCGCGCCGCCCGCGCCGAAAATCATCAGTACCTGAGCAATAGGCAAGCTAACGGCGGCGGCTTTGACAAAGGCGTCCTCAATGGCAAAAACAGCCATCGCGGCGATCATCCAAGCGCTGCCGATGAGGTTGGCTTTACGGATGGTGGCAATGTCAGGTGCAATGTCGGTCGCCATGGAATTTCCGATGCTGATTTCGCCGTAGCGTCAGGGTCCAATGCCTGAGCCTGTGCGGTGGGTCAATGCGTGGTTGAAGGGATGCGGATTGTCGCCTTGCGTCCGTTGCCCAAATTCACCTAAACCGTGGTTATGGACCCAGTAAAACGCCAATACGAAGCTTACCCTTACCCTGACCGTGACCCTGCCGATGAGGCGAAGCGGTTGGTGACAGGTTCGCCGTCTGACCCGCCCGAAATTGACCACATGTTATTTGGTGGTGCCCGCGATTGGCGCAAGCCGTTTAAGGCGCTGGTTGCTGGTGGGGGTACTGGTGATGGGCTGATCATGTTGGCCAAAAAGCTGTCCACTATGAAGGTGGATGCGGAGATATTGTACCTTGATATGTCCACGGCCAGCCGAGAGGTTGCTGAAGCGCGGGCAGCGGCGCGGGGGCTGACTTCGATCACCTTTGAAACTGGCGACCTGCTGACCGCCCCAGATCGGGGTGAGTTTGATTATGTGGATTGCACCGGGGTTCTGCACCATTTGCCGGACCCGCAGGCCGGATTTAACGCACTTGCCCGTGCGATTGCGCCGGGCGGTGGCATGGGCGGCATGGTTTATGCGCCTTATGGGCGGACCGGGGTTTACCCGTTACAGAATGCGTTGAATGCGTTGACCGCAGGGCAGGCCCCGCAGGATCAGGTGGCTGTAGTGAAGTCTGTTTTAAAGGGCTTGCCGCGCACCAATTGGTTTCCGCAGAACCAGAATCTGGTGGATCATAAGCAGTCGGATGCTGGCTTGTATGACCTGCTGCTCCATTCCCGTGACCGGCCTTATACGGTTGGAGAGTTGGCCGAGACGTTGGGCGTGGCGGGGTTGCACCTGACCGGGTTTACGGAACCGGCGCGCTATGACCCTCGCCTGTATTTGCCGGAAGCTGTTTGGCCCCGGCTCGATGGGTTAGATATGGTGGCGCAGGCTGCGTTGGCGGAGCAGCTGGCAGGCAATATGAAAGTTCATGTATTTTATGCTTGTCGTGTTGAGGAGGCACGGGGGGCTGCTGTGCCGGGCCCGAAAATGCGGCCTCGTTTGAATGGCTTACCTGCGCGGGCGGTGGGGTCTGAGATCGCGCGCAAGGGTGTTTTGAAGATTGATATGGATGGTTTGAAGCTGAAGCGGGAAATTCCGCGCAAGGCTGGCGACCTGATTTCACTGGCCGATGGGCGCATGCAGTTAGGCCAGATTGCGCAGGCAAAGGGGATGGATTGGTTCAGTTTTGCTGCGGCATGGAAGCCTGTACATGATGTGTTGTGTGGTCATAACCTGATGCGATACTCGGACGGTTGGTGATGGAATTATCGCACGCGCCATTCTTGCCGTTTATGTCACCAAGGACGGCGGTTCCGCCCGGTGTGCAGCCTTTGTCGCTGAGCGATTGGATTGATGTTGACGAGGCCTATGCGCCTCAGATGGCTTATCGTGAGCGCATATTGGCCGAGCATCCGGGCATTGTTTTGATGAACGATGGGACGGGCGCAGGGCGAGAAGCTTTGCGAACTGTGCTGGCGTCACTGGCAGGGCGTGAGGGGTTTCGCATTGGTGAAACTTCTGTGCAGCGCCCTGACGGGATTGAGGTTGCGTTGGATTTTGATGCGCCGCTGGCGACCCTGTGCTGTTTGGTGCAGGAGGATTTCTTGATCCATGAAAAGCCTGAGGGTGAGGCGCAGCATTGGTTGAAGTCCGGGTTGTTGGTGTTTCCGTCGCGTTGGTCGTTGGCGGAGAAGATGGGGCGGCCGTTGACCCAAATTCATGAGCGGGTGCCGGGGTATAATGAGCACCTTGCGCCACGGGTGCAGCGGTTTTTTGATGCGCTAAAGCCTGAACGGGCATTGGTGCGGGGCAATTGGCTGGTGCATTCGACACCGGAGTTGTTCCAGCCATTAACGGATGACGTGAAATATGCGGAGCCTCGGCAGCAAGAGGGGCGGTTCTGGTTGCGTGTGGAACGACAGAGCCTGATCCGGTTGCCTGTCACCAATGCCGTTGTGTTTAGCGTGAAAACGATGATTACGGCGGTTGAAAACCTGACATTGGAGCAACAACATGGCTTGGCGGTGGCGCTGGATGGGCAGTCGGTTGAGCATGTCGAGTATCATGGTGGGCAGGCCTATCATGATGCAGCGCGGGCCGCGGTTGGGGCATTGACCAATGCCAACCCTTAAGTGAGTTCCTGATTGGGTTTCACGAACATCCTTCGCACTTGACTGCCCTTAATTTCCCTGCGCTTTCTGAGCCTTGCCGGTTCAATTGTGCTTGGGAAAATCATGATATCTTCGCTTTCAAATCGTGACCACTATTGCAGTCTTAAAGACGCGATTTATCTGAATCAGGCTTCGTTAGGCCTTACGGGTGATCCAGCAGTATCGGCGATGCATCGATACTTGGATGAAGTTGGACGTCACGGGAATATGAACCTGACCGATGATGAGGAAGTTGCCCTGTTAACGCCACTGCGGGGGAAAGCGGCAACATTGATGAATTGCCCGCCCCAGCAATTGGCAATCTTGACCAGCGCAGGCGATATGCTGAGCCAATTGCCAACCTTGCTTAATGTCCGTTCCGGCGGGACGTTTCTGTCTGTATCAACAGATTTTCCCGCGATTACACGGCCTTGGATTGCCCATGCGCAAACGCACGATATTGATCTGAGATTTGTGGATGAGAAGGCGGATGTTGATCTTACGTCCGCCTTAATCGAAGTGATGGATGAGAAAACTGCGGTTGTTGCCGTTAGTTATGTGCAGTTTTCGACGGGAACGCGGGTTGATGTAAGTCGCCTGCGGGAGGCCACGCGAAGGGTAGGGGCCTATTTGGTTATCGATGTAACCCAAGCCGCCGGGGCCATTCCAATCGATGCTGCGGGCTGGGACGCTGATGTTGTGGTTTGTAGTGGTTACAAATGGCTCGGAGGGCAGGGTGGTGTTGGTCTTGCTGTTCTATCACCCGATTTAATAAATAGAACACCGCCTGCGCCGGGGTGGATGGGGGCGGCTGATCCGTTCGACATGCAGGCGACCAGCCTGCCTTTGGCAGATGATGCCCGCCGATATACGCATTCCACGATGTCATATATTTCAGTTGTGGGGTTGGATGCCGCGATTTCGGAGTTACTGGCACTGGGTGCGAAAAACATCGATGCCCATGCCTGCGCATTGGCGGCCTTGTTAGAAAAGCTGTTGGATCGTTCAGGCTGGAAACCTTTTCGCGCTGCCCAAGATGGGTCGGCTTCGGCCCATATTGTGACTTTGGGAAACCCGGCGGGGAATATAGAAAATATGGTGAAGCGGCTTAGAGACGCGAAAATCATTTGTGGCAGTCGAAATGGGCGTATTCGGGTCTCGATCGCACATTTTAATAACGAAAGTGATATCCGTGCGCTTGTTCATGTCCTTAGAGAGTAGCGGGAGGGTGTAAAGGGCGTCTACTGCACGTTTTGTTGGCGCTGCTATCGTTTTGCCTGAAAGAAATCTTTCAGCAACTCTGCTGCCTCATCCTCTGCAATTCCATCGTAAACTTCTGGTGCATGGTGACAGGTGGGGTGAGAAAATATGCGGGGACCTTGCGCCACGCCGCCGCTTTTCGGGTCGCTCGCGCCGTAGTACAGCCGACGGATACGGGCAAAGCTGATGGTGGTGGCGCACATCGGGCAAGGTTCTAATGTCACGTATAGGTCTAGGCCGGGCAGACGTTCAGCCTCGCGTTTGGTGCAGGCTTCGCGGATTGCCAGCACCTCAGCATGCGCTGTTGGGTCGTTGAGTTCGCGGGTGCGATTGCCTGCGGCAGCGATGATTTCGCCGCTGGTCGGTTCGACGATCACGGCACCTACTGGCACTTCGCCACGTGCGGCGGCAGCGCGCGCTTGGGATAGTGCGACTTGCATAAATGTGCGAAACCGGGTCATGAGGCGATAAAACCCATGCGCGGCCCCTGCGCAAGCTTTTTAGGAAAGCATCTTTATGTCTGATTCAGGTGAACGTATCGCGAAACGCCTTGCCCGTGCTGGCATTGCATCCCGGCGAGAAGCTGAGCGGATGATTGAGGCAGGCCGGGTTAAAGTCAATGGTAAGCTGATCAGTAGCCCGGCGCTGAATGTCACCGAAAAGGATATGATCCTTGTCGACGGCAACCCGGTTGGTGCGGCAGAGCAGACGCGGTTATGGCGGTATCATAAACCTGCTGGGTTGGTCACCTCGGCTCGCGATGAAAAGGGCCGTGCGACTGTATTTGATAAGATGCCGCCGGAAATGCCCCGGGTGATGAGTGTTGGGCGGTTGGACCTGACCTCTGAAGGGTTGTTGTTGCTGACCAATGATGGCGCGCTGAAACGAAAGCTGGAGTTGCCTTCGACCGGTTGGTTGCGCCGCTATCGCGTTCGCGCGCACGGTAAACCCACTGAACGGCAATTGGCCCCCCTGTCGCGGGGCATCAAAATTGACGGCGAAAAATTCGAGCCGATGAAGGTTGAGTTTGAACGTCAACAAGGAACGAATGCATGGCTGATCGTTGGTTTGCGTGAAGGTCGCAACCGCGAAATTCGCCGGGCGTTTGAGCATGTGGGGCTGTCGGTGAACCGGCTTATCCGCATTTCCTATGGCCCGTTTCAGTTGGGCGATCTGCCACGCGGTGGGATTGAGGAAGTGAAATCCAAGATTCTGCGCGATCAGTTGGGTGAGCGGAAAAAGAAGTAGAGGCCCCATCAACAACATCTTTGTTCCTTAAATATGCAAGCCCGCCTGCTAACACTAAAGAGCAGCCATCAATAGGTCATTGCTGCGATCATCGTTAGAACCGCGACCGGGATAAAAAATACCCAAGACAGATGGCGCCCCCGCGATAGGAAAATTGCGGCGAGGGCTAGCGTAGCCGATGTCGCGCTGATTGAGAGTAAAAGGGCCGGAACGCCAAGGGCAGCGTCATAGGCTAGTATCAG
>JBMYPG010000188.1:0-6478 GCA_049600095.1 Pikeienuella sp.
TGTGTCTTGTGTTTGTCGGATTACGATGGGTACCGTTTGTATTTGTCTATGTGGTCATCATGGTTGCTTCGACCCCGGTGTTTGGGGGGCATTTTATTGTTGATTTACTGGCGGGTGCTGGTTTGGCCGCGGTCGCACTATGGATTACGCGGCGGGCCCATGGTGTTGCCGGAGCGTTTGGTGCTTACCCAAAGCAGGATTAGAATGGTGGTATGCACTGCTAAATTTCATTTGTACCATAATCGAAACACAGGTTTAGCCGGCTTGTGATGCAATGATGGACAGGAATGCTGCGCCAAAACGGTCAAGCTTTTGTTCGTTCATACCTTGGATCTGAGACAGGCCAGCTTGGTCATGCGGTCGGGTTGCTGCGATTTGTGCCAAAGTTGCGCGGTTGCAGGTCATGAATTTTTGAGCACCGTCTGTGCCGCGTGCGAGGTCTAACTGTGCTTGATGCAGGGCATCGAACAAGGCGCCATCACCTGATGCCGCGACTTTGACACGGGCAGGGTGAGCTTCTTTTGTTGGCGTTTCGCCGGTTAGGACCTCAAGAAAGGCCGCGCCGTAGCGTTGCAGTTTTTTGCCGCCGACGCCGTAGCAATTTGTCAGTTCGTCCAGGTTTTGCGGGCGTTTGGTGGCCATGTCCAAAAGGGTGCGGTCGGCGAAGACGACGAAGGCCGGTACTTTTTGTGCCTCGGCCAACTCTCGTCGCTTGGCTTTTAAAGCAGTGAACAGGGGTTCGTCTTCTTCGGCCAGCAAAGCCGCGGGAGCGCGTTTGTCTTTGCGGGTGCTAGATGCTGTGCGAAGCGCGTCGGCGCGTAGCTGAATGGATTCCTCACCTCGTAGAACGGGGCGGGCGCATTCGGCCAATCGCCATGCGTTGTAGCGTTCAGAGTCGATCCACGTGAGGCCAAGGGCGTACATCTGCCGAAACACGCTGCGCCACCAGTTTTTGCTTTTGTCTGCGCCGAGGCCAAAGACCGATAGTTGATCGTGGCCGGCGCGGGATGATTTTTCGTTCACCTCGCCGCGTAGAACGGTAATCAGATGCTCGACGCCGTAACGTTCTTCGGTGCGGTAGACTGCTGAGAGTGCCTTTCGCACGGCTTCAGTTCCGTCGAACAACTGGGGTGGTGTATCGCAGAGATCGCAGGAGCCGCAGGGTTCAGGTAGTTCATCGCCAAAATAAGCCAGCAGAGTTTGGCGGCGGCAGCGTGGTGCCTCTGCTAGTGACAGGAGGGCGTTTAGGCGTTGGTGGTCGGCTGATTTACGCTCTTGCGGGGCCGGGCTTTCGTCGATTTGCATGCGACGCAGGCGGATATCGTCCAGGCCATAGAGCGTCATCGCCTCTGCCGGGGCACCATCGCGGCCTGCGCGGCCAATTTCCTGATAGTACCCCTCCATCGTTTTGGGGAGGTCAGCGTGGAGGACGTAGCGAATATCTGGTTTATCGACCCCCATTCCAAAGGCAATAGTGGCGCAGATGACAAGGCCATCTTCTCGTTGAAACCTGTCTTGGTGAATCTGCCGTGTCTCTGCGTCCAGCCCGGCGTGATAGGGCAGGGCTGGGATACCTGCGTCGCTGAGTGCTTTTGCCAGAACTTCGGTTTTGTTTCGGCTGGATGCATAAATGACGCCCGAACGGCCTGCGCGGGCAGAGGCAAAGTTCAGGAGTTGTTTGCGGGGGCTGTCTTTGGATGCGAAGGCGAGATGTATGTTTGGGCGGTCAAAACCCTGCAGGAACAGCGCCGGTTCGTCCTCGAACAGTTTTGAGCAAATTTCTGTCCGGGTTTCGGCGTCTGCTGTTGCGGTGAAACCGGCGATTTGAGGCATGCCTAGTTCGCGGCGGATATTGCCGATTTTCAGGTAGTCCGGGCGGAAATCATGGCCCCATTGGCTGACGCAATGCGCCTCATCCACTGCAATGAACGTGACGCCGATGCGTCTTAGTAAAGGGAGCGCACTGTTTAGGCGTTCTGGTGCAATGTATAGTAATTTCAGCCTCTTATCATCGATTGCTGAGAAAACACGTTCGTTTTCTTCGGGATCGTTTGCTGAAGTTAAGGCACCGGCCTCCACCCCCGCTGCGCGCAGGCTGTTTACCTGATCTCTCATCAAGGCAATCAAAGGGGAAATAACAAGTGTTAGGCCCTCGCGGCATAGTGCCGGGATTTGGAAGCAAAGCGATTTACCACCACCGGTCGGCATGATGGCCAGCGCCTCTTTCCCCTCCATAATAGCTTCAATTATTTCGGCCTGTCCGGGGCGAAATTTGTCAAAACCGAAGACGGATTTGAGCAAGTCTGCAGGGGCAAGGGCAGTGGTGTCGGGTAAGGCGGACATGTTTTCTCGTATGAATACTGGATCGAGCTGTCGAACAGTTAGTGGCTTGTATCAACCGACTGCATTCAAACAAAGGCCGTGTTGTTAATTCTGGGTTAAAGCTTTCCAAAAAATGATTAGGCGCGCGACTGATCCCTGTGGAGCAAAGATCAATCACGCGCCATGTCCGTTCGGCGGGTGCCGAACGTCCCCCGGTCCTTTTTTGGGGCTTAAAAGGACCTGTCTGGGATTCTGTTATGCAGCTGCGGCTGGAGCGTAAGCCGCGATGTCTGAAGCGAAACCAGCGCCGAGTGTTGGGTGGTTCATCGCGAGGTCGACGGTTGCGCGCAAGTAGCCTGCTTTGTCACCACAATCATGACGGCGGCCAGAGAAACGGAAGCCATTGACTGCACTACCTTCGCGAGCCGAAGCGGCGATCGCGTCTGTAAGCTGTACTTCGCCGCCAGCGCCAACGCCGGTGTTTTCCAGGCGCTGCATGACGTCAGCGGTCAGGATGTAGCGGCCAACGACTGCGTTGCGTGATGGGGCTTCCTCCATGGTTGGTTTTTCGACCAAGTTTTTGGCGCGAACCATGCGGCCAACTGAAGTGTGTGGGTCAATCACACCGTAGGAGGAGACTTCCTCTGGTGCGACTTCCATAGTGGCGACCATTGAACCGGATTCCGGGGTCCATGCTTCAACCATTTCGGCTAGGCATGGTGCGCCGGCGATTACATCGTCAGGCAGGATGACGGCGAATGCTTCGTTGCCTACGAATGGGGCGGCGCGGCGAACAGCGTCGCCTAGACCTAAAGCTTTTTCCTGATAGATGAATTTGGCGGCTCCGGCGGGTAGGCCTGCGCCCTGCAATTCGTGAACGAGTGCTTCTTTACCTTTTTCGGCAAGATGCGCTTCGAGTTCTGGATTCGGTGTCAGGTAAGCTTCGAGGGTTGGTTTGTCGGGTGAGGTGACGAAAATGAACTCTTCGATGCCTGCGGCTTTCGCCTCGTCAATTGCGTACTGGATCAATGGGCGGTCGATCAACGGTAGCAATTCTTTTGGTGTAGCTTTGGTAGCTGGAAGAAAACGGGTGCCTAGGCCTGCGACAGGAAAAACAGCTTTCTTGATGGTCATTGTAACTCTCCACATTTGTCATTTCATTTTGCCAGGTCGTTTTCTGAAACTCGCGATTTGCGTTTTGGTTTGCGAATTCCAGCGTCCGATCTGGACCCCACTGACAAATATGCAATGGGTGTGCCAAGTTTGAAGTGACGTGGTGAAAAGTTGGAGAAATTAGTTGAAATAGGTAATAAGGTATTGATATTTAAAAGTTATAATATTTGCGACGGCGGAGGCCACCATCGCAAATTTTGTGTATTAGATTGAAAAGCTGGTACCGCAGCCGCAGCTTGATGTTGCATTTGGGTTATTTACTGCAAAACGCGCCCCAATAAGCTCATCTTGGAAATCAATGACTGAGCCGGAGAGGAATGGCTGTGATACCGGATCTATCAGGACTGAACCGGGGCCAGCGGCGAGGATCAGATCGTCATCGTCTGGGCCATCGACTAGCGTAAATTCATATTGAAAACCGGAGCAGCCTCCGCCGAGTACGGCAACGCGCAGGCTTTTGGGACTGCCTTCAGCCTCTGAAATCGCTGCCAAGCGTTCGGCACAACTGTTTGAGACAGTGATTGGTAAGGTGAGTTCCATGCGTTCCCTCCGCCACGGCGATGCGCTATATCAGAGCCAACAGATAAGAATTAAGCCCCAAAGGGGCAAGGGCCTGATGGAACGCAACTTACAACCTTACGCCACGCGCGTCGATGATAGCCGTGGTCGGCATAATGCAGAACCTGAAAGTGCGGAGCGTAGTCCGTTCCAGCGGGACAGGGACAGGATCATTCATTCGAGTGCCTTTCGCCGGCTGAAGCATAAGACACAGGTGTTTGTGGAGCATGAGGGTGATTATTACCGCACGCGGCTGACGCATTCGTTGGAGGTTGCTCAGGTAGCCCGGACAATGGCGCGATCATTGGGGGGCAATGAGGATTTGGCCGAGGCTGTCGCATTGGCGCATGACTTGGGGCATCCACCGTTTGGACATACTGGCGAAGATGCGCTGCATGAGTTGATGGAACCGTTTGGTGGGTTTGACCATAATGCCCAAGCCCTGAAGATCGTTACTGAGTTGGAACGGCGGTATGCGGAGTTTGATGGTCTGAACCTGACGTGGGAGACGTTGGAGGGTATCGCAAAACACAATGGTCCGCTGTTGGACAATGAGGGTTCTGACCGTAGTCGGTTGCATTATTCGATGGCCGAATATGACGCGCGACATGACCTGGAACTTTGGACCAATGCCGGTCTGGAAGCGCAGATTGCGGCACTGTCTGATGATATTGCCTATAATGTCCATGACATGGATGACGGGTTGCGCGCGGGACTGTTTGATGTTTCGGATTTAGAGGGGCTGCCTTTGGTTGGGCCGTGTTTTTCCGAAGTTTTAGGCAAATGGCCCAATTTGGAACGTCAGCGCGTTGAGCATGAAGCGTTGCGCCGATTCTTTGGTGTTTTGGTGGATGATGCATTGGCAGAGAGTAAGGCCCGCATTGGAGCTGTTAATTTAAGGAGTGCCGCTGAGTTGCGCGCTCATCCGGATGTACTTGTGTCATTTTCCGTTGGGTTAACCGCTGGGCTGACCGAGATTCGTTCGTTTCTGTTCACGCGGATGTATCGCCACCCTGATGTGCTGCGGATGCGGCGCAAAGCGGCGATTGTTGTGAAAGAATTGTTTGCAATATTCATGGAAGACCCGGCTTTGTTACCTGCCGAATGGGGGGAGAGCGCTGCGCGGGCGGTTTCTGCCGAACTGCGCGCGAGGATTGTTTGTGACTATATTGCGGGAATGACCGACAGGTTTGCATTGTTGGAACATCAGAAATTAACTGATCCAATGGCGCATGCTTAGGGCGTTTTTGGGTAAGCGAGAAGCGCTTTAGCCGAAGTCTTGCGGGCCCGAGTAGTCTTGGCGGGCGAGGTCGGTGAAACGGGTGAACTTGCCTTCAAACATCATCTCAACAGTGCCGATTGGACCGTGGCGCTGTTTGCCGATGATTGCCTCTGCCTTGTTATAAATCCGCTCTGCCTTTTCCATCCATTCAGGGAAGCCGGGGTCATCTTCGGGTGGTTTTACGCGCTCGTGGTAATATTCTTCACGGAACACGAACATCACGACGTCGGCGTCCTGCTCAATAGAACCGGATTCACGAAGGTCAGAAAGTTGGGGGCGTTTGTCGTCGCGCGATTCAACCTGCCGGGATAGCTGAGACAGGGCGATGACCGGGATGTTCAGTTCTTTTGCGATGGCTTTGAGACCTTGCGTAATCTCTGACACCTCGTTCACACGACTGTCTTTGGCTGAGGCTGGGCGGACGAGTTGTAGGTAGTCGATGAACAAAACGTCTAACCCATGCGTACGTTTGAGGCGCCGTGCGCGGGCTGCAAGCGTTGAAATGGGTAACGCGGGAGTGTCGTCGATATAGAGCGGCATGCGCTCTAGCTCTCTTGCTGCTTCGACGAATTGGCGGAATTCATCCTCGTCCATCTCACCACGTCGGATTTTGGAGGATTCGACGCGGGATTGTTCGGACAGAATACGGGTCGCGAGCTGTTCAGCGCTCATCTCCAAAGAAAAGAAGCCGACGCGACCGCCATTTTCGGGATCAGCGCCTTCGCCTTCGCCGGGGCGGTATGCTTTGGCGATGTTAAAGGCGACGTTGGTGGCGAGTGAGGTTTTACCCATCGAAGGCCGGCCGGCGAGGATCAGCAGGTCAGAGGGGTGGAGGCCGCCTAGTTTGCCATCCATATCTATGAGGCCGGTAGAAATGCCTGCCAGACCGCCATCACGCTGGTAAGCAGCATTGGCGACATCGACGGCTTCGGTGGCTGCTTTCAGGAAGGACTGGAAACCGCCCTCGTATTTTCCCTTTTCACCTAGGGTATAGAGAGCTTGTTCCGCATCGACGATTTGTTCTGACGGCTCATTGTCAACGTCGATGGCCGCTGCTTTGCCGCTGATTTCTTCGCCAATGCGAATCAGGTCGCGACGAATGGCCAAATCATAGATCGTTTGGGCGTAGTCGCGGACGTTGAA
>JBMYPG010000189.1:0-6463 GCA_049600095.1 Pikeienuella sp.
CATCTATGGAATCCGCGCCGCCGCGCCCGCGAATATCATCGTCGCCGCCGCCGCCATCAACCGTGTCATTCCCGGTGCCCGCATCAATCGTGTCATTGCCGAAAGAGGCGTCGATATTGTCCGCGCCGGCATCCGTTGTGATCGTGTCATCATCCACCAGCGGCCCGACGGAGCCGGACCCTTCGAGCGGTTGGGCCGCGCCAAATTCCTCCCCCGCGATGGTGATGTTGAGGTCGTCGTCGATGCCGCCCTGCACGTCTTTGGCATAGATGATGACAACGTCATGCACGCCCTCGGTAAGGGTGATGGAGCCGGATGCGGTTCCCGCGCCCGCGTTCTCGCTGAAAAATACCTGCGTGCCGTCGATATAGAGCGCGGCGGAATTGAAGAATGTTGCGGCGAAATCGTAATCACCGCCATCGGTGTGCAGCAATGTCGTGAACCGCATTGCGTGGCCGGAACTGTCGTTGAACCCGATACCGCCATTGGCGTTGTTCAGCTTCTGCACTTCCGGGTCGATGGCATTGCTATCTGCGGTGCCGAAAGGGTTGACGAGAATATTGGCACCAGATGGCGCTGTATCGCCAGACACCACGTCGATGCTGCCATCGGTGGTATCAAAATAAGTGTCTAGTGTGCGGGCCTCCAGGTTATTGGTGGACCCGTCGATATCGATATATTCAACAAGAAATATACTCGGGCTGTCGGTGTTGCTGACTGTATCAGCGCCGCCTGTGCCCGTGATTGTTGCCATATCTGTTTAATCCATCGTTTCAGGTGCACATTCTGTGGATGTGCCAATGATGGGGAACTTCGGGTTGCTCTGCTCGTTTGAAACCATCGCCGGTTTTCTGCACCAGAATTCTATCAGCCAGTTTTGGTCTTTTCGAGGCCTTCCACATATGCCGTTTGGGAAGGTATGGCGTGGAAAGTCCTGAAGGCTGATTTGGAGAGGTGCTCCGGTTTGCGTTGATTGCTGTTAGGTTTCGGGGTCTGCTTGCGTCAAGCATAGGCCAATAAGCTATCGCTGCAAGACTACCCCAAGTCGCTCAGTGCACAGGCCGACATCTGTTTAGGTTGAGCGGTGAACCCACTCCGCAGATAGTTTTCCGTTGTACGATTGGGGGCGTCGCCCCGCAACGGTCTTGGCCCAGACTGCACGCAAATGTGGCAGCGGCGGGGTGACTGAATACCTGATAGTGCGCAGCGTGGGGGGGCGAGTATTATGGCGAAGTTTTGCTTGGTTGGTTTGACGGTGTCGCGCTACGCTTGCCAATGACAGCGTCGTTGGCCCAGCCAACCAACCGCGGCCACGGGCTTTCATCGGAGATTTATATGAACAACTGGGTCAAACATGCGATCCACAAGATCAATGCGGACGCCCATCGCTCCGCTGACACGCATTTGTTCAAACTGCCCCTGCCTCGATTGGAAGGCGTCGACATTTATCTGAAAGATGAAAGCACGCACCCTACTGGCAGCCTCAAACACCGCCTCGCGCGGTCGTTGTTTCTTTATGCGCTTTGCAACGGTCGAATTACGGAGGGGACGACGATTGTAGAAGCTTCGTCCGGCAGTACGGCAGTTTCCGAGGCATATTTTGCCCGTATGATCGGCGTGCCGTTCATTGCGGTTGTACCTGTGAGCACCGCGCGGAGCAAAATTCAGCTGATCGAATTTTTCGGCGGGAAAATTCATTTTGTGGATGCCGCGCCGCAGATGCACGACGCATCGGTTGAGCTTGCCGATGCGATCGGCGGCTATTTCATGGATCAGTTCACCTACGCCGAACGGGCGACTGACTGGCGGGGCAACAACAACATCGCAGAAAGCATCTTTACCCAGATGGAACACGAACCCCATCCCATTCCTTCACATTTGGTGATGAGCGCGGGAACGGGTGGTACCTCCGCTACCTTGGGTCGTTATATTCGTTACAAGGGGTATGATACCGCGCTTACGGTGGTGGATCCTGAAAATTCGGTTTTTTACGATAGCTATGTGACCGGCGATCGGATGCTGGCCTCTGGTCGGTCCAGCCGTATTGAGGGGATCGGCCGCCCGAAGGTTGAGCATTCCTTTCAACCCGGTGTCATCGACCACATGATCCAGGTGCCGGATGCGGCCAGTATTGCGACCATGCTTTGGCTTGAGAAACTGATTGGGCGAAAGGCGGGGCCATCAACCGGAACCAACCTTTGGGGGGCTTTGCGGCGCGCTCAGGAAATGGTGCAAGCCGGCGAAAAAGGTTCGATCGTGACGCTGCTTTGCGATAGCGGAGAGCGGTATCTGGACACCTACTATAACCCTGAATGGGTCAAAGAGCGTATTGGGAATTGCCAGAAATACGCCGATGAACTTGGCTTTGAGTGCGGGTAGGAAGCGCAGTGCGGTGCGGGGCCACTGGCCCAATCAACTGCTTTCATTGCCAGCAAGAATACAGACCCACAGCGCAAATGCCTCAAGGTTGTTCTTGACAAACAGAGTCAGAATCCGTTTTATGAGCGAGCGTTCACTCATAGATAGCGCGTAACGGGGGGAACCCATGCCACGCGGTGCAACAGCAAAAGGCGAAGCAACGGTCCAGAGCATTCTGGCCGAAAGCCGCCGTCTGTTTGTCGCTGATGGGTATGCCGCAGTGTCTGTCCGCATGATCGCTGATGCGGTCGGCGTTCGGGTCGGTGCGCTTTACAATCATTTTCCCACCAAGCAGGCGATCCTGTTTCGCTTGATGGATGCGCATATGGATGCGTTGCTGGCGGCATGGGCTGCCGAAGCCGCGCGTCACAGCACGCCGGCCAAGCGCCTTGCCGCCTTTGCGCGGTTTCACATCCGCTATCACATCGACCGGCCTGATGATGTGGTGCTCGCCTATATGGAACTGCGCTCGCTGATACCCGAAAACTACCTCGTGATCGAGGAAAAGCGCCGCGCCTATGAGGATCAGATCAAAGATATTCTGACCGCTGGGCGGGGCCAGTTCCGCTTTGGTGATGAGCACCTCTCAGCTATGGCGATCCTCGCGATGCTGACGGGCGTCACCACATGGTATCGCCCCGGCGGCCGCCTGACCGCCACCGAGATTGAAGACGAATACGCCACGCTTGTGCTGAACAGCGTCGGCCACCAGACAAAGGACCTCGCCCATGTTTAACGCCTCCATGAATTTCGCTCTCGGTGACGATATCGAAGCCCTGCGCGAAATGACCCACCGCTGGGCGCAGGACCGGGTCGCGCCGATGGCCGCAGAGATCGACAAATCCAACCAGTTCCCGATGGAACTGTGGAAGGAGATGGGGGATTTGGGCCTGCTCGGCGTAACGGTAGAGGAGGAATACGGCGGCGTTGGCCTCGGCTACCTCGCACATACAGTGGCGGTGGAGGAAATTTCGCGCGCCTCGGCTTCGGTTGGTCTGTCATACGGTGCGCATTCCAACCTTTGCGTGAACCAGATCAAGCTGAACGGCACGCCGGAGCAAAAGGCGAAATACCTGCCCCGGTTGATTTCCGGTGAGCATGTGGGCGCACTCGCGATGTCAGAGGCGGGCGCGGGGTCTGACGTGGTGTCGATGAAACTCCATGCCGCGAAAAAGAACGACCGTTTCGTCCTGAACGGCACGAAATACTGGATCACCAACGGGCCGGATGCGGACACGCTGGTCGTCTACGCCAAGACCGACCCCGACGCCGGACCGCGCGGCATGACGGCCTTCCTGATCGAAAAGGAAATGGCTGGCTTCAGCACCTCCCCCCATTTCGACAAGATGGGCATGCGCGGCTCCAACACCGCCGAGTTGATCTTCGAAGATGTCGAGGTGCCCTACGAGAATATTCTGGGTGAAGAAGGCAAAGGCGTGAACGTCCTCATGTCCGGCCTCGATTATGAGCGCGTGGTTCTAAGCGGCATCGGCGTCGGCATCATGCACGCCTGCCTCGACCACATCATGCCCTACATGCACGAGCGCAAGCAGTTTGGTGAGCCCATCGGCAATTTCCAACTGATGCAGGGCAAGATTGCGGACATGTACACCGCCATGAACTCCGCCCGCGCCTATGTCTACGCCGTGGCGGCGTCGTGTGATCGGGGCGAGGTGACACGGCAAGACGCGGCGGCGTGTGTGCTCTACGCCTCCGAGCAAGGCATGAACCAAGCTGTGCAGGCCGTGCAGGCCATGGGCGGCGCAGGTTTCCTCAACGACAGCCCAGTGAGCCGTATCATGCGGGATGCCAAGCTGATGGAGATTGGGGCGGGGACGTCCGAGATACGCCGGATGTTGTGCGGGCGTGAGTTGATGAAGGTGACGGGCTAGGAAATGCGCATACTTGGTCGATTTCGTCAGCTAAAACGCGCAATATATCCGGTACGGACACGTTTCTGCATCTGTTTTGCGTTGTTCCTGGCTGCGATCGGCTGCGTAATTTCAAGCAGCACTGCTTATGCCGATGATGTGCACGTTGCTGAGAAATTGAAGGCATGTCTCCTCCGCGAACATGCGCTCGTAGAAGAGTGGCGTTTTGAGGTGAGCCTCGATTGCTTTGCTCGTGAAAAGCGCCCTTGTCCTATGTCTGATCGAAGCGCCTGTGAAGTAGCGGCGACAGCGACGGTTGAGGCTGAGTTTCGCGATGCCCTCAATGCTTTTTATTCCGACCAACTACTGAATGCTGGCGACCGGCGAGAAGATGTGCAGCGCGAGCAAGACTATTCGCGTCTTCTGCTGCGGCATCTCACGGAAAGAGCCGACCTTGAGTGTCAACAGTATAAGGAAGTGGAAGCCTATCTTGGCCCGCTGTCGTCTGGTGACGCGCAGTTCGTTTGCAATTCCTACCGGAGCCTCCGCATTGCCCACTTCACCCTGGGGCGCTTCGATCATCATGCAGTCTACAAATATATCCGTAAGAGCGGAGACGAATAAGCCATGAAACTCACCTCCACCCTCTCCCCCCGTGATCCGGCCTATGCCGCGAACCGGGAGGCTCACCTCGCCGCCCTTGCAGAAATCCGTGAAGCGACAGACGCTGCCGCCCTCGGTGGCGGACAACGCTCCCGCGACAGGCATGTCTCCCGCGGCAAGCTGTTGCCACGTGATCGCGTCGAAGGGTTGCTCGACTCCGGCTCGCCCTTTCTCGAAGTCGGTGCCACCGCAGCACATGGAATGTACGGCGATGCCGCCCCCGCCGCCGGGCTGATCGCTGGCGTGGGGCGCGTTGAGGGGCGGGAGGTGATGATCCTCTGCAATGACGCCACCGTCAAAGGCGGCACGTATTTCCCCATGACGGTCAAAAAGCACCTCCGCGCGCAGGAGATTGCGGAGCAAAACCGCCTGCCCTGCATCTACCTCGTCGACAGCGGCGGCGCGAACCTGCCCAATCAGGATGAGGTCTTCCCGGATCGTGACCATTTCGGGCGTATCTTCTTCAATCAGGCCAATATGTCCGCCAAGGGCATTCCGCAGATCGCCGTCGTCATGGGCTCCTGCACCGCCGGGGGCGCCTATATGCCCGCGATGTCGGACGAGACGATCATTGTGAAGGAACAGGGCACGATCTTTCTCGCTGGCCCGCCTTTGGTGAAGATGGCGACGGGCGAAGTGGTCGATGCCGAAACGCTGGGCGGCGGCGACACGCATACGCGTCTGTCCGGTGTGGCGGACCATTTGGCGGAGGATGATACCCACGCTTTGGCAATCGCGCGCCGCATCGTTGCCGGGCTGAACCTGCGCAAACCTGACACGGTGTTGCTGCAAACGCCCGAAGCCCCCGCCTATGACCCCGAAGAATTGCTCGGCGTCGTTCCCGCTGACCTGCGCACGCCCTATGACATTCGTGAGGTGATCGCGCGCACGGTGGACGGCTCCCGGTTCAGCGAGTTCAAGTCGCGGTTTGGGCAGACGCTGGTGACAGGTTTTGCGCATATCGAGGGCATGCCCTGCGGGATCATCGCCAACAACGGCATCCTCTATTCCGAAAGCGCCCAGAAGGGTGCGCATTTCATCGAGCTTTGCGCCCAGCGGAAAATCCCGCTCGTGTTCCTCCAGAACATCACTGGTTTCATGGTCGGGCGGAAGTACGAGGCCGAAGGCATCGCCCGCCACGGTGCCAAGATGGTGACCGCGGTGGCGACGGCGAAGGTGCCGAAGATCACCATGCTGGTTGGTGGCTCGTTCGGGGCCGGGAATTACGGCATGTGTGGCCGGGCCTATTCACCGAATTTCATGTGGACATGGCCCAACTCCCGCATCTCCGTCATGGGCGGCGAACAGGCGGCGGGCGTGCTGGCAACGGTGCAGCGCGATGCGCGGGAAAAACGGGGCGAGACGCTGACGGCGGAGCAGGAAGCGGCGATCAAAGACCCGATTCTGGCGCAGTTCACGGAGCAATCCCATCCGCTCTACGCCTCCGCCCGGTTGTGGGACGACGGGGTGATTGACCCCCGCAAAACCCGGGCTGTGCTAGCGCTCTCGCT
>JBMYPG010000190.1:0-6442 GCA_049600095.1 Pikeienuella sp.
AGCGTGGCCAGTCGGAAGCGATTGCACGGTGCACGGATAAATGCCTGCAAATCGGCGTGCCTTTTGTTTCGGTGATTATCGGCGAGGGCGGCTCCGGCGGTGCCTTGGCGTTGGCCACAGCCAGCAAAATCATGAATGGCGTAAACGACATGTCAAAGAACGGTGCACCGACAGAGATTTTCGAACCATCAATCATCTCACGGAACAGCGGTGCCAACGTACCGACAAACACAACTGCACAGGAAACTGTAAGCAGCAGGTTGTTCAGGATCAGGCCACCTTCGCGGCTAACCGGCGCAAACGCACCTTCAGCACGCATTTTCGGTGCCCGCCACGCATATAGCGTCAGCCCACCACCAATCGCAACGACCAGCATCACCAGAATGAAGACACCGCGCGTCGGGTCTGACGCAAAAGCATGCACCGAAGTGATCACGCCCGAACGTACAATAAACGTACCGATCAGGCTCAGCGAAAATGCAAAGATAGACAGCAGAATGGTCCAGCTTTTCAACGTCGACCGTTTCTCAACCACAATGGCACTGTGCAACAAAGCGGCAGAGATCAACCAAGGCATAAAGCTTGCGTTCTCAACCGGGTCCCAGAACCACCAGCCGCCCCAACCCAATTCGTAATAGGCCCACCAAGACCCCAGCGCGATGCCAAGTGTCAGTGAAACCCAGCTCACAAGGGTCCACGGCCGGACCCACCGCGCCCAAGCGGCGTCAACACGCCCCTCGATCAACGCAGCGATAGCAAAGGAAAAGCTCATCGAAAGGCCGACATAGCCCAGATACAAAAACGGCGGGTGAAACGCCAAACCCGGGTCTTGCAGCAACGGGTTCAAATCGCGCCCATCTGCCGGAACCGGGAAAATCCGCCAAAACGGGTTTGATGTGAACAGGATAAAGGCCAGGAACGCCGCCCCGATC
The DNA here is from genome assembly GCA_049600095.1 of Pikeienuella sp. Classification (GTDB taxonomy): domain Bacteria; phylum Pseudomonadota; class Alphaproteobacteria; order Rhodobacterales; family Rhodobacteraceae; genus Pikeienuella. Next base: position 933 of record JBMYPG010000190.1, read on the forward strand.
ATCCCCTGAACCGCCAACGCCCGCGCCTTTAGGCCAGCAGGCAAATTGCCACCAAACACCGCGACCATGCCGCCAAACAGCGCCAGAATCAGCACCCACAACAGCATGGAACCTTCGTGGTTCCCCCAAACGCCAGCCACTTTGTACAGCATCGGCATTAAGGAGTTAGAGTTGGTCGCCACCAATTTCACCGAGAAATCGGAAACGACGAAAGAATAGGTCAACGCCGCAAAGGCAATGGATAATGCCAAAAGTTGCAGCATGGCAGCCGGCGAAGCCAACCGCATCCAATCAACCCAACCTTTTTGCGCCCCGACCAATGGAAAGGTCGACTGCACAATGGCAATTACAAATGCGATGATGACGGCGAAATGGCCGATTTCTGCGATCATGGCGCGCCCTATAGCCCCCAAATTACTATTCGGGCGCTACATTACCCGTATGTCGCTTCGGGGCAATGTGCGGATGCGCACGGATGTCGGAAGTGTGAGTTTTATGCGTGATAAATTTATGGTGAGGACATTCTGAGCGTCCACGACAAGAGGCTCGGCTAAATTTCAGCTTCGCCACGCATAACGATCACACCAGAGCCACCGACCTTGACGCCCGAAATATCATCGCGCGGCCCCAAAACCTCAACCTCTGCCTTACCCGGTCGGCCAAGGTCATGACCCTGCTCAGCCGTAAACCGCGCATCAATGGCACCATTTGCAAACAGATAAGCCGCCATGCAGCCTGTGGCCGAACCCGTAAACGGGTCCTCTGGTGGGAAAGGCGGCGGCAACAACAGCCGCGCAAATGTATCGCCCTGATCCGCGCCTTCAGTGATGCACAGGTAAGGTTCCATAAAATCAGCGTCATGTGCCTCTTTAAACGCAAACAGCGCCTTTGCATCCAACGTGGCACGGCGTAACGCCTCTTTCGTCGCAATGCGCGTAATACAAAAGGGCGACCCGGTTGATACTGTCTGCGGAACCCCAATGACATCATCTGCACTTAATCCATATAGTGCAGCAATATCAGCAGGTTCATAAGTACGTCCGAACTCGGGGCGTAATTGCGTCATAGTCACCAAAGGTTGCCGCCCGTCACGCGCCTCAACCTCAATCCCAATAACGCCAGCGCCAACTTCCAAGGAAAACGCAGCAGAACCTGCAGATAAATCCACCATCCCCGCATCAACCATCGCCGTAACCGTGGCAACGGTCGGATGCCCCGCCATCAAAATCTCACCGGTGGGCATGTAATAGCGCGCAGCGAAATCTGCTTTGTCAGAACTTACAATGAACGCACATTCAACCAACCCCGTCTCACGGGTGTAGGCTATGCGATCTTCAACACTGATCCCATCGGCATCAAAAACGACTGAGCATTGATTGCCGCCGTACCGGGTCTCAGTAAACGCATCGACCCAGATAAACCGGTTCATGAGCCAAGCTTATCCTTGGCTTCCATAACCCGGCCTTCAAGCTCCGCAGGCATGTATTTCTCATCATGCTTGGCCAGAACTTCTGAGGCGATGAAAACCCCGTCAACAACACGGCCATCAGCAACCGCGCCCTGCCCCGCTTTGATCAGGTCTGGCAAAACCCCCTCAAACCGCACTTCAATCTCGGTCACATTGTCCGTCAGGCGAAACACATTCATCGCGCCTTTGTCCAATGATCCTTCGACCACCATGCCACCAATCCGCAACCGCTCCTGCGGCCCGCGCGGCTCAGCGGCCAATTCTGTCGGGGTCACGAAAAACGCAATACTGTCCTTAAACGCAACCGAAACCAAAACCGCAGCAGTGGCAATCAGCATGCCGCCAACAGCAATCAACATCATCCGTCTGCTTTTACGTGTCATCGCCATCGGTCGTATCCTTTTTCCCCACCAACAAGGCAGCGTTTACTTCAGCCCCAAATATAATCGCTGCACCTGTCAGATAAAAGAACAGCAATACAACAATCACACCGGCAAAGGCCCCATATGTCAGGGTATAGCTAGGTGCAAAGCTTAGATAAATTGAGAATGCCGTCGCACCAGTGATCCATAGCACAGTTGTGACCGCAACACCCGGCCACAACGCCCGAAATTTCGGTGGACGACTGGGCAAGCCGCGCATTAACCCCATCAAAAACAAGGCAAAACCGCCAAGACCTAAGGCATAGCGGGCAACATCGGCAATCAGCGGAACTTGATAACCCGTGTAACTTTCGATCAAATCAAACCCCAGCGGGGCCAGAATGATCAGGAATCCAAGCAACGCAAAGGTCAGCCCGGCCAGCAAAACAAACCCAATCGCCCGCAACCGCCCCAACACAAACCCGCGTTTTTCCTCAAACCCAAAAGCACGATCAAACCCAACCCGCGTGGCTTCGGCTGCATTGGAGGCTGCCCATAGCGCCCCAACAGCAGAAAAGGTAAGCAACCCCCCGCCTTGCGTCGCGGTCACTTCCTTGATCACCGGTTGAATGGTCTGGGCGATATGGGCTGGCGCTAACTCAAACAGCGCATCAATCAACGACTGAGCATCCTCCGGCCCAGTTAAAACCCCAACCATCGCCGTGGCAAAAATGGCAAAAGGAAACAGCGACAGAAAACTGGCAAAGGCAACATAACCTGCCAGCGCAGTACCATCATTCTCGCTAAAGCCAGTATAAGACCTAACCGCGACCCGCCAAAATGCCTTTAATCTGTTCATTCGCCCACAATGTTCACATGACTACTTAAACACAACATGGCGATGCCAACGCCTCGGCGCCAGCCCCACACATCTTTGTTCAAAAAAATATGCCCGCCGGAGGCAACAGAAGCCCCAGCGGGGCTGAGGCAAAATAGCGGCCCGCAACGCGGGCCACCTTACATCAAGGGAACATCGGCGCGGCTTCTAACCCCATCGTTTCAGGCAAACCCAAAACAATATTGGCACATTGAACACCCTGCCCTGATGCACCTTTGACAAGGTTATCAAGCGCAGAGATGACAATCGCCCGGCCCGGTTGCCGGTCAGCAAACACACCAATCCGGCACAGATTAGACCCGCGAACATGACGCGTCTCAGGGGCCTTACCCATCGGCAGAACGTCAACAAAAGGTTCGTCCGCGTAACGATCAACCAAAGTCTGATGGATCGCTCCTGCCTCACCATGCACATAGATCGTCGCCAGAATGCCCCGGTTCATAGGTGCCAGATGCGGTGTAAAACTCGCGACAACCTTTTTGCCAGCGGCACGGCTCAATTCCTGATCAAACTCAGATGTATGGCGATGGCTGGCAATCCCATAAGCATCAATGCCTTCGGTGATTTCCGAATACAGCTTCCGCTCAGACGGCGCACGACCAGCGCCAGTAATCCCGGTTTTTGCATCAATGATGATATTATCCGTGTTGATCACGCCGGCCTCAACCAACGGCAACAACGGCATCAACCCGGTAACAACAAAACACCCTGTGCCAGCAATCAACCGCGCAGATTTCATATCCTCACGGTAAAACTCAGGCAGGCCATAAACCGCTTCTTTTTGCAGCTCAGGCGCAAGGTGAGCGCTGCCATACCATTTTTCATACATGGCAGGGTCACGCAGCCGGAAATCGGCGCTTAGGTCTACGACCTTCACATGATCGGGAATATTGGCAATGACTTCCTGACAGGTCGCATGCGGCAGTGCGCAGAACGCCAAATCAACACCAGTGTAATCCACCTCGTTGATTTTAGTCAGCAATGGCAGGTCCAGATGCGCCAGATGAGGGAACACCGCACCCATCGCCTGCCCGGCCTTTCGGTCGGCGGTCAGCGCAGCAATTTCAAGTCGCGGGTGCGTGTGGATCAGGCGAACAAGCTCCGCCCCCGTATAACCACTGGCCCCAAGGATCGCGACTTTGTAATTCTGGCTCATTGTTCCGCCCTTTCTATTCGGGCGGCTGTTTAGCGCGGTTAATCAAACCGCGCTAGTATGTTCGCAACATAAGTCAGGATGGGCCATAAACTGTGGCGTTTCTATCTCGCCAAAGCCTCGGCAACAAAATCCAACCTGTCTTGACCAAAAAACATCTGATCACCAACAAAATAGGTAGGTGCCCCAAACGCTCCGCGTTTTACGGCTTCTTCGGTACTGGCCTTCAAACGCTCCTTGACCGCTTCATCCTGCGTTGACGCAATAATAGCCTTTGCATCCAACCCAGCTTCAGTCAGCACACGCCCGATCACCACCGGGTCGGCCATGTTTTCGCCCCGCCCAAACATCGCGTCAAAGACCGCAGCAATATAGGTCGAAAACTCCGGCGTTCCCTCCAGCGCAACCGCCCCACGCATCAAATACAAGGTGTTAAGGGGAAACCCCGGCGGCAAGGTGAACGCCACGCCATAGCGCTTCGCCCATAACTGCAAATCACCCATCATCCACTTGCCTTTAGCGGCCACCATAACAGGCGAGGCATTGCCGGTTGCCTTGAACACGCCTCCCAACAGCATCGGCCGCATGACCAATTCCGCACCGGCTGCCTCAGCAACTTTACCAACCTGCGTCCACGCCAAATACGCTGCTGGGCTGCCAAAATCGAAAAAGAACTCTACTTGCTTCATCCGTCATAGCCTTCAACAACGACGAACTGAGCCTCTCCGGCTTCAATCCGCAACGCCTTGATCTCCTGATAGGCATCCGAGTTGTAACAATCCTGCGCCGCTTGATAGCTTGGATACTCAGCCACAACCAACCGCATGGTTTCCTCTTCGCCCTCAACTGTCACATGCTGACCACCACGAACCAGAAACTTACCGCCAAAGCTGGCAATCACGCCGGGGCTCAGTGCCATGTATTTTTTGTATTGCTCCAGATCATCGATCCGAACCCTGACAATTAAGTAACCTTTTGCCATCAATCGCTCCTCACCCGCTCAACAACCGCCGCAAACGATAAAATCCGCTTTCGCAAGGCGGCGGGCCATGCTATGCGGCGCGCGAAATCAACATACCTTCCCCTATTAACGTTCCGAGGATGATCCCATGGCGATCCAGCGCACTTTCTCTATCATTAAACCTGACGCAACCGAGCGCAACCTGACCGGTGCCATCAATGCGAAACTAGAGGCCGCTGGCCTGCGCATCGTCGCTCAGAAACGTATCCACCTGTCACTCGCACAGGCTCAGACATTCTACGCTGTTCATTCAGAGCGTCCATTCTTCGCAGAACTGACAGAATTCATGTCATCAGCACCAATCGTTGCTCAGGTTCTCGAAGGTGAAGATGCCATCGCGAAAAACCGCGAAGTCATGGGCGCAACCAACCCAGCCGACGCTGCCGAAGGCACAATCCGTAAAGAATTCGCTCGTTCACTCGGCGAAAACTCAATCCACGGTTCAGATGCCCCAGAAACAGCCGCCGAAGAAATGGCCTATTTCTTCTCAGGTCTCGAACTGGTCGGCTAATCCCAACCCGTCTACAGAATTAAGGGCCGTGGCTGTTTTCCAGCCACGGCCCTTTTTTTGTGTCTGATACTCTGACTTCGTCAAACAACGCGAATGT
>JBMYPG010000191.1:0-6430 GCA_049600095.1 Pikeienuella sp.
CAGATCTGCCGCCGCAATCCCCGCAAGATCCGTCGCATCCGCCTCGACAATCAGCACATTCGCAGCAGCGTCCGCACCCGCATTCGTCGTATCAACCGCAACAGAGCCAAAGGTGTTGGTGGCGTTGTCCAACGTCACCTGGTCGCTGGTCGTCGTCACGTCCAATACGCCGCCAACGGTCAGCACGCCGTCGTCAGTCACCGCGCCGCCAGCCGTGACTGTCAGGCTGCCCGCATCAATGTCGCGGAGGGCGACGCCAACGGATGAGTTCAACGTCACATCACCAGCGACGGTAAATGGCGCGCCCGCGAAGGTGATGCCTGTACCCACACCGTCATTGTCAGAATCGGCATCCAGGATCAGATTGCCGTCCACACTAACATTGTTGTTAATAAAGATGGCGGAATCCGCGTTCAGCGTTAGGTCAGCACCACTGTTGGTCGACATATTGGCATTGGCGACAATCTGATTTCCGGCCTCAAGAACCAGGTCCACCGATGAATCGAATTGCTCGTTGATCGTGATGTTATTCGTCGCCTGCAAAGTCAGCGCAGCGACCGCATTATTGATGAAATCCGCGTCGATACTCGATGTGCCGTCGCCCGCGCCTGGCGTGCCGTCGCCATTCAGCCCGTCATCGGCGAACAGGATGTCAGCCGTAGCGGTGGAGCCGCCATCGACGATGACGATGTCCGTCGGGTCCAGCAGCAAATGGCCCAGCTCGCCATTCGGGGCGGAAAGGTCCACATCGCCTTCGAGGATCAGTTGCGCCAAGCCGGAGATCTCGGTGAAGCCACCATCGCCCCCCACCGCGCCGCCGCGCGCCTGAATATCTCCGAAGAAGGCCGTAACATCATCAGACCAGAGGACGACTTCACCGCCGTCGCCAACTTGACCAATTGTGTTGGCTCGAATGCTGGCACTTTCACCCACAACGACACGTTCAGCCGTGGGTAACTCGCTTCCACCCTGATAGGCGCCTCCGATTCTAATTCTTCCACCGCCGGCACTACCTGACGCATCGACCTCTGCAGAATCGCGAACATGAATAACCCGTCCGGTAACATCAATTTCACCACCAACCTCGCCCTCATTTTGTCCGGAGGCATCAAGGTTTCCTGTAATTTCTACAACGCCGTCTCCACCTGAAAGAATAATTCGACCTTGTTCGTCAACAGATGCGCTTGTAGCCTCAACTACACCACCAACAGAAACTTGGCTTTCAACCATACCCATCGCAGCTGTAGCTGAGATAAGAATGTAACCACCAGGGTTATGTATGCTTCCAGTATTTGCAGCACTTGCTGTTTCTGCATCCTCACCCAAAGTAAAAGCAAACAGCCCGTCGCCAGCAAGATCAACGGCAAAAGTTTCAGCACCCCCAATCACAACACGACCAGTTTGGCCCGTAATAATACCGTGGTTCTCAACTCCAGGCGCAACAAAAGCTGTCAGGCCTGCCTGCCCAAATGTAATTGATCCTTCATTAATAACCTTCGCATCAGGCTGCCCAGGGCGATCAAAACGATAGTTTCCCGCCATAAAATTGGCATCTGAAATATCTGATGTCGTCGCGATTAAACTGCCAACATTAACTACAGAACCCGCATGAAATGTGACTCCATGCTGATTAACGATAAAAACCCCACCATTCGCCAATAATTGTCCACGAATTGAGGTGGGAAGATCACTCAACACTCTATTTAGAGAAACACTATCCGACCTAGGCTGAACAAATTCGACGACCTCATCAGCATCGATGTCGAAACTTCCCCAATCGATTACAACACGATCAGTGCCTTGAGTGATAGTCGTAACTCCACCCACTGTAGTGATAGCAGCATGACCACTAACGACGGATCCGTTTTCAGGGCCACTTAGTGCCGGTATTGGTGAAAAAGCTGCAGCTACAGCAAATGCAGCCAATGCTCTTCCAATCGCTGTGGCACTCTGTACGGGGCTTAATGCAATTGGAAAAGCCAAATGTTGTTTAACTTTACTCACCTCAGAACCCCTTGGTTAAGTTAAAGAAAACCCGGTCGCCAAAATCGTTCTCTGCATCAGTAGTTGCGCCAAAATGCGTCAACTCAACACCGACCACATAGTCATCAGGTAAATAGGCACGCAACCCACCTCCAAACGAAATTACAAAATCACTCCCGGGCTCTCCCTCACGAAGGTTTTTGATGTAACCTCCATCTAGGAAAGTATATGTCTCCAGAGACATCCTAAACTCATCAATTTCAATGTGCTTAATCCAGTGCATTTCACCTGAGGCACCAACCCCTAAATCACCAGTAGCGACTGATGGGTCAAACCCCCTACCATAAGTTAAACCGCCGATTGCAAACTCTTCCGATGCGAACAATGGCTGAAACGCAAATTGACCACTTCCTCGCAACAAGAAACTAAATTCATCATTTACTACAAATTGCCTCTCGATATCCGCGCGAAACAAAGTGAAGTCTGTACTGCCATCTCCGCGACTTTTCACATCGCCCGCATTTGTTGAACTCAAAATAGGCAGCCCTTGACGAGCCTCCAGCGAAAACAGTGTATACCCCAAACTATCGCGCGACAGGCCGCCAATTTCTGCACTTGCTATCCTCAAACGGTCATCGGATACATTAATTTCGCCTAACGATACATCAGTAGTAGAATCTAGAAACTCAGCACCAATAGCAGCGGTCAAATTCAGTTCCTTCGAGCGGACTAAAGGCTGCGACAACTCTAAACTAAATAAAATCTGGCGGCCCAAAATGCCGACATCTTTTTGCTCATCACCTGGGGCAGTTTGACTATACAGTAAGCGAGCCGAACCCTTCAAACCTGAGGGATTTAGTATGGCTGAATGCTCAACCTGGACGGTATTTCGCTCATCTAAATCCAAATCGTAATTGTCAAAATAGAATGAGTTAAACAGCGAAAAAGTCGTTGTGTCTGCGGCCTCACCATAACTATTAAAGGTGTAAGAAACTCCAAATATCCCGCGTCCGACCGCTTGAGTTTGTCTGTTATCAGCATAAATAATACCTTCAGCCGCATCTCTTTCGACGTTAACATAAATTGCAAGAGCACCGCGCCCCGCCCCCCCGGCTTGAGGGACCGCCGTGGCTCGGGTAATTCCGGGCACTTCATTCAGCGTAAACAAGACATCTTCAAGCAGTGCGCCAGAAGGGTTTACCTGACCGATTAATCGCGAAACAATTTGTTCAGCCAACACCTTTACCGGCCCAATGGGCTCCCCTGGTTCTTCGACTACCGCATTTTCAATTACAGCCTCAATTACCTCAATATTTACTATGCCATCTTCAATTTGCTGCGCTGGGACGATTGCCCGAGTAAAAATGAAATCATCATTGCGATAATGTGCTTGAACTCGGCCCGCAATGTCATAGAGAGCCGTTAAAGGTACTTCCTGACCTAAGTAACCGAGCGCAATCTCCTGTAACTCACTTGCTTCATAAGAAGTAACGCCAAGAAACTGCACCTCTTTCAGGAAGAAAAAGACATCTTCTGCATTTGCCGGGGGGCGTTGAGAAGTAAATTGAATCTGTGGCCCCTTTAATGGCCCCTTCAGTGCGATGGGCTTTTTAACCCTCGCCTCTATATCTTGCTCAGCTGTTTGTGCGCCCACCGACGCCACAAAAAATAGAGAAGCAACGATCGCAACTGCGACTCTTACAATGCACATGTACAACAGCTAGGCCCCTGATTTCGCGACTGCACCACTCACAGCTTCTCACTTTAGCAAGAATAGTTTCGCAATTCAAACGAAAGACATCTCGCAACCATTTGTAAAAAAACAAAAAAACCCGGTTACTGAAAGCAACCGGGTTAAAAGCAATCCGAAAGAAGACTAATACGGCTAGTCTTCAACATCCCACTGAGGCGCACGAACGGCCCCAAGAACTTTAGTTTCACTACCACGACTAGCAGTCAATGCCTCAAGACCGCCATCCGAAGACGTCGCACTGCCGATAGGGCCAGAGTAAGGCCCTGCAACGATTTTGGTTTCACCCAACCCATCGATCAGAGTGACAAGAGCTCCCTCTGGAATATCGACCAAAACCGAATCTTCGAGCACATCACCAATCACCAAGGCATCCGACGTGCTATCGAGGATAACAACATCCGCAATGGCAAAAGAAGAACCAAACGTCAAAGCAAGAGCCGCCGCCCACGCTGTCCAAGTATTTTTCATCACCGCCATCCTTTCAAATCCCAAATCGCGCCCACAAGCGAAAACACACAACCTATAGGTTTATCGCCCTGCTATTAACTTATTAGTATCACCAATTAACAGGATTGTCTCGCCCAATATCTCTCTAGAGCTCTACGTGTTGCAACTTTACACACGCTACCAATGCCACCGAAACCTTTGCACTACTCTTCAATAGAGCCACCTTCGAACCTTGGCGCTCGGACGGCACCAAGAACTTTGGTTTCGCTTTGCCGAGCAGCTGTAATTCGTCCAAGCATTTCTTCACTTGCAACTTCGCCGGCGTCTCCAAGTTTACCGGTAAAAGGTCCCAAAACCATCATGGTTTGCCCTTCGTCGTTTATCACCAAAACAGTTGCGCCTTCTGGCACTGTGATGTTTGCTCCAGCATTAACCACAAGACCAGCGTCAATTCCCGCAGCATCACTTTCCAAGATGACGAAATCTGCCCATGCGGAAGAGGTTACGAGCACAGCACCTATGGTAATGAACCTTCCAATTTTTTTCAAAACAAACATCTTGGTAGTTCCTTTTCGACCCAAAACGACTACCTATCTATAACGTATTATTCCACCTCACCTAAGTGATCAGAGTCACGCTGCATTTCTATTTAACAGTCTGCTGAATCACACCGCCGGTCTCCCCATTTTCAAGTCGGGTGATATGGAATTTGACCAATGGGTCGCTGGGCGTTGACCTAAAAAGCTGGTCAAATGCTGCTCGAGCTTTTGAAGTGTCAATTTCAAGCAGCGAAAATGCCGCCTCATAGGCCCAGACAAACTCTTCATCTTCATCGGTGTTGATCGTGTAAACTGTTACGGGGCGTGTTTTACCCTTTAACATCACCAAACCAATAGTTTGCAACAGAGGAAGTTCTTCACCGGCCTCAGCTCTTGCGCTAGCCATTTCAGCACATTCTTGACTGACCCCAATTCTAGTGCCGTACTGCTTATTGGAGCTCTCAAGCCTCGCAGCTGTATTAACGCTATCCCCTATAGCGGTATAGTCAAACCTAGTTGTTCCCCCAAAATTCCCTACAGTTGCTACTCCGGAGTGAACACCTATCCGCGTCACCCCAAGCCCGAGATGAGCATTCTCTCTTTTGTAATTCTCGGCAAACCGGTCAAGTTCCTCTGCGCACCTTAATGCGTACAATGAATGGTTTTTAAGTGGTGTTGGCGCACCAAAATGCGCGACAACTGCATCGCCAATGAATTTGTCAACCGCGCCACCATGCCGGAAAATGATCTCAGTCATCCCGTCAAAATAGCCGTTTAAGAGCTTAGTCAATTGCTCTGGTTCCAATTCTTCAGACATCGTAGTAAATCCAGCAATATCTGTAAAAATTAGACTCATTTCTCTTTTGTCACCACCAAGCCGCAGCGCATCTGGATTTTCGGCCAACTCATCGACCATCGCGGGGTCAAGGTAATGAGAAAAAGCGCCGCGGATAAATTGCTCATCACGCTGAGTTAGGAAACCATCTAGCCCTACCCCTAAAGCGAATGACACAGCCAATGAAGCCATTACTGAGGCAATCGGCAAGAATAAAATTTCAGACGCCGCCAAGAAATACATTACTCCGAGATAAAAGACTACGGTTAGAATAAAACCTCCTCCACGCAAGACCAATGGCGCCTTTAATAACCCGAGCACGACACCAACTAAGGCCATAACGGCAATCAATACCCACCCAAGTTCATCAGAAGCATTGTTGACAACCCGACCATCTATCAGTTGAGCTAATACGTGCGCCTGCATTGTTACTCCAGGTATTGATTGCAGTGCCCCGTCGCCGACGCTCATGGGCGTCAATTTCCGGTCTCGTTGCTCTAAGTCAGCGCCGACATAAACTATCCGATCTTTTAGCCACTCCTTTAATTTGGCTCGCATAGGAGGGATCTTACCAAACTTGACAATTAAATCAGCCGGCAACTGCTGAAATACCGATGTCCGAAGATCCTCAGGGATTTGCCAGTCGATCAACCCTCGTTCTGGCGGTGTCGTTCCAGTGGCTAGTTGGGCCATGTGGCCAGACATTGAGAGCTTATCAGTTCCTTCAAGGCGCGTGATATATTCGCGTACAAAACCATCATCACGATCGGTGACTGTATTAGCAAATGCTAAAACAGCTCCTGATTGCTCTGAAAACTCATCCAAGTAGGCCAGTTGTGAATCGATAAATCCTGCATTTTTGTCGCCCCAAGC
>JBMYPG010000192.1:0-6405 GCA_049600095.1 Pikeienuella sp.
GCTTCATCGACCCCATCTCCCGGTCATAGACAAGACTGAGTGAGGACTGCATCCCGTTGAACAGCAGGATCATGCCGCACAGGCCAGGAATGATGTAGGTCTCATAGGTGATGTACGTCTGATAGGGCGGTATGATGCTGACACCGAGTGCCGCACGAAACCCCGCCGCAAACACCAGCAGCCAGACGAGCGGGCGCACCAGCGCCGCAATGAACCGCTCCCGCTGGTGAATGAACCGCAGCGCCTCACGCATCACTATCGCACGGAGGGATGTGAAATACGGCGTCACCTTGCTGCTTCGCTTTTGCCGGGCGCGGTCATGATCAGGAATCGGTCCGACAATGCCATGTCTCCGCGAATGTCAGCGGCACGACCATCAGCGAGCACCTTTGCCCGATGGAGAATAACAAGCCGGTCTGCATCGCGCACTTCGTCGGTCAGGTGCGTTGCCCACAACACACAGATGCCGTCATCCGTTAGGTCATGCACATGGTCAGTGATGGCGCGCCGCGCGGCGGCATCAAGGCCGACGGTCGGCTCATCCAGCAGCAGCACCCTAGGCTGATGCAATAGCGCGCGCGCAATCTCAGTGCGCCGCCTGTGCCCCCCATTCAGGGTGCGGACCTTTTCGCCGGCACGGTCAGAGATATCCATCCGGGCAAGTACATCATCAATCTTGCGAGACGCATCCACCCCCGATATCCCGTGCAGCGCCGCAAAATAGCTGAGGTTCTGGCGCACCGTCAGGTCGAGATCCAGTGTGGTTTGCTGGAACACCACCCCCAGTTTTCCGAGCGCCTTGCGCGGCGCGGCGCGCAGGTCATGTCCTGCGATCTCGATCTGGCCCTTGGTGCCGGACAGAAGCCGGGTGAGCAAACCAAACAACGTTGATTTGCCCGCTCCGTTGGGGCCAAGCAAGGCACAGAACGCATTCGGCTCTACTGCAAATCCCACATCATCCAGCGCCGTTTTGGCACCATACGTATAGCTCACCGATGAGAGGGAAAGACCGCTCATTCAATCGTAATTTCGACCCGCTGGGTTTCGCCGGTCGTGCCGGGAATTTTCATGTAATAGCGACCCGGCTTGATCGCGACAAACCCGATTTCCATTTCGCCAGCTTCGTCAAACTCTACACTGTCGATACCAAGAGGGCGGATTTCCAGTCCTTCGATTACGATCTCATCAATCCAGATAGCACGAAAAAACTCCGGACCAACCAAAGCCAGTTCCTGTGAACCATCGGCAATGATTTCAAACTCATAATAGGTGCCTGATTTCAGCACCCACGGCCCCTCCGAGATCGGCTCTCCGGCAGAAAGGGTAATCGGTGGCAAATCCTGCTTGTTCTTGCCGGATAAAAGCCCGGCTGCGCCAAAACCATCGGCAAATGCCGGGGTCGACAGGGCAACGGCAGCCAGTGCTGCAAAAAGACTGGATCTCATGGTGGTTTTTCCTGTTTTCTAGGGCTTAGGGCGGAAGGCCGCGCCCCAGGGGAAGCGCCCGACCTTGATGGATTTAGTCGCCTCGCGGGAGGCAACGTCGATAACGGTCACATCGCCGGAGACACCGTTGGTGGTGAACAACTGGCTGCGGTCTTCGTTGAACGCCATATGCCAAACGCGCCGACCAACGAGAATATAGGTCTCCACCTCCAGTGTTTCGGCATTTACCACGGCCACATGGTTGGCCGGGCCAAGGGCAACAAAAGCAAAGGTATCGCCGGGCGTAAACTCAAACCCCACGGGCTGCACCCGATCGGGGTGAATGCCTTTGATTTCAAAACTGATCTTGCCTTTTTCAGCTTGTGTCGCAGTGTCAAAAACCGTGATCGTACCGCCGATTTCCGAACTAACCCAAAGTTCCGTTCCGTCCTTGGCAAACTCCGCATGGCGCGGGCGGCTGTCGACAAGGGTGTTGGCAAACAGCGTCTGTGTTGTGGTGTCGATCCAATGGGCCATGTTGGTCGTCTCGGACGTGGTGATGGCAATCGCGCCATCGGGAGAAACAGCCATGCCTTCTGGCTCTACGCCCACATCAATCTGCGCGACAACTTTGCGGGTTTGCGTGTCCACTACGGTGGTGATCGCATCGTCCTCATTGGCGATATAGAGATGCCGGTCGTCGGGATGCAGCACGAACTGTTCGGGGTCTTCACCTGACGGCAGATCATGTAGGATCTTGCCGGTGTTGGGGTCCATCACTTGCACCGCATCGCTGTCCGAAGCACAGATGTAGAGAACTGAATAGTCCTTGGAGAACGTAACACCACGCGGGCGCTCCCCGGTTTCATAGGTCTTGATGACTTCCAGCGTTTCGGTGTCAATCACGCTGACGGTGTCGTCCTTTTCGTTAGTTACCCAGATCTCACCAGCTTGGGCATACATTGAAAGTGTGCCGGTCATCATACCGGCAATAGCGGCGCGTTTCAGATTGATCATTCAAAGGCCTCACAACGGCTTTCGGGCTCGTCCAGCCCAAGAGTATCCAATTCATTTACCCGATGCAGGAACCCTTCAAGCGGCGCCTGCGCCACCAGCGCGCGTGGATGAGTGATGGCTATGGGTTGGCGGAGTTGGCCGTTCCAACCGCGATAGGTCAAAGGGCGCCCCTTGAACCCGGCCAACTCGAACGCATCCGACAGAATAAATGCCCGCAGGGTCGCAACGTCGATAGCCTTGGTGCGTGTGACCGCCTCGCCAATTGTGCGTACGGCGGCCCAGGCGGCGTAATCATGCGGTGCCATATCGCGTGTATGGGCCTTTTCGAACCGGCTTTGCAACTGCGCGGCCCCCCATTGCTCTATCACCGGACTCCATGTCACCGCAGACAAGCCCTCGGACCCCGCAACCGGGCGTGCGGCCCAGGTATTGTAAAGTACATACCGGCCAAAATCGTGCACCTCATCAGCAATCAAAAGCGTATCATAATCGCCAAAATCCTGCGTAAACAGCGGCACTTCAGCGGCGGCATGACGGCGCATATCAGCATCAAACACCCAGGCCTTCTCGGCCTTCAGCGACAGTCCAAACTTGGTAAGCGAGCGGCGAAGCGCCTCTGCATAGGAGAGGTCAGCGGCATGTTCGCCGCTGATCAGGACCAGCTCTGTCCACCGCTTTTTGACAAAAATCTGCGCCAGTGCATCGGTGCGCATTCCCACAGATGGGATACTGTGCAGCAGATTTGCGCGGCACGTCTCGCTCCGCAGGGCCATGTCACTTGAAGAGGCGTTAAACAAAAGCGCGCCCGATGCTTCGGGTAGATCGGCAATCGCACCCTGCACAGCAGCCGGGGCATCAAGCACAATAAGCTGATGGGTCGCCAGCAGCGAACGCGCCGCTTCAAGCGGATCTTCGCCATCCGCCACATCCACAGTGCTGAGATGGTATGACTGGCCAAGAAACCGGCCGGTTGTGTTGTTGTCCGCAAGCCCGACCCCTGCCCCCGCCAGCCCCAGATTTTCGGGCACAGGATCAAGGTTCGACAAGGTCGGCGGCAGCGGCTGTTCAATGCGCAGATAACCGATGTCGACAACAATATCGTCCGCGGCAGCAATAGACGCCCACAGCCAAACAGTTGCGCAAATTACCCATTTGATCATTCTGAAGCTGGTCTCCTGCGTGATGATGCTACCGACCCTAGTGGGTGAACGCCCTTGTGCGTATACGACTTTGGTTGAACGACAAATACGGAAGAAACATACCCTGATCGGCCTGACCACAACCAAAGTCCAATATCGCAACACGCCCAATGCTGATTAACAACACGAAACGAACAACTCGCGTCCGGGAGGACCTCTATATGTCCAATATCATCAAATGCCTGCTGTCTGCGGGGATCATCGTCGCCGGAACGACCGCTGCGTTTTCTCATGGTGATGTGAAACCACAGGCCGTTGACACCACCGGGTTGCCGGAGAACGGCGAAGAGTGGCGGACCGAAAACCCCTACCGCGCCGAAGCGGTTGGCGAGGAAATCTGGCGCAAGGCCATTACGATCGGCGCGTCCGGCTACAACCAGAACTGCGCACGCTGCCATGGTTTGCAGGCGGTTTCAGGGGGCTTGGCACCCGACTTGCGTTTCCTAGAGGCCGAAGAATACGGCGACGAATGGTATGTTGAGCGGTTCCGCGAGGGTTACACCCAGAACGGCATCACCAAGATGCCCGCCTTTGGAGAATTGCTGGGCCAGGACGCCGCTTGGGCGATCCGTACCTATATCGAAACGCGCCCTGATGAAGATGCAATGGAAGCCGCTTCAGACGAGTTGAAAGGCATCCGCGATACGCTGGTCGGTTATCAAACCGACGCTTCCGGTGTCGATCATGAGCCGATCAAGGCCCGCCTGATCGAGATCGCGTCCGGCATCGAAGCTGCGTCCGGCGCGCCGGTGGCAGATTCCATCGCGCTGCGCGCTGCCGCTCTGCTTGATGGCACACCAGCGGCTTATAAGTCAGCCGCCGAGACGCTGACCATCGGCCTGTCGGCCGCCAACTAGTACCACACGTTGAGGATCGCTCGCCTTTTCTCCCTGATTGTTTTGGGTCTGTCCTTTGCAGGACAGGCCCAGGCAGCTGATCCTTGTGCTGATTATGTGCCACAACCCAAGCCGCAAAATGTCGGGCGCGATGAGGTCGGGCAGGAATTGGATCAGATCATCGAACAGGGACACATGTTGTTCGCGGTTTACGAGAACTATCCGCCCTATAGTTGGGAAGTCGACGGCAAACCGCGCGGCGTAGATGTCGAAATCGCTCGTCTGATTGCCGAAAACTTAGGGGTGGATGCGCGGTTCAACTTTGTTGCCGCTGGTGAAAACCTTGAAGCTGACCTGCGTAACAACATCTGGCGTGGCTCGTTGATCGGTGGTCGGATCGCAAACGTCATGATGCGCGTTCCCTATGACAGCGCCTTCAAATGCCGTGTGGAACAGGTTGTCTTCACAGGGCAATACGCCAAGGAGCGTGTCGCGATTGCCTACCTAAAATCGGAATATCCCGAAGAAAAGCCGGTGCCAGCTTATTTCCGCTTTGACCCCGTCGCGGTAGAAAACGATTCCATTTCGGATTTTTACCTGTCGTCGTTTGCCGGGGGCCAGTTGGCTGGAAAAGTGAACCGCTTTCCCGACATGGTTCAGGCGATGGCCGCCTTAAATGCCGGCGACACTAGGGCCGCGATGGGGCCGCGCGGGCAACTGGAACACGGGCTGACTGACAAGACCGCAGTACACGAGCCACCACTTGCCGGTTTTGCGGTGAGTTCCTGGACGCTGGGGTTGGCGATCAACTTTCGATACAGGCCGCTGTCCTATGCGGTCGATGATGCGATTTATGCCGGCCTCGCCGATGGCCGTATCCAGCAGATTTATGCCGATTATGGCCTGAGTTTCGAATCGCCCGAGCGGTAAAGGCCGAACCAGCGATCCATAAAAATTACAAGCGCGCCGGTATGCGCAAATGGTCTTACTTCGGCCACCGGGCAGCCTAGCTAACGTGACGAACAAACAAATTAGTCTTCTATGAACCTGAACGATTCGAAGACCATCAACGCTGGTCGCGGAACCGTATGGGCAGCACTGCTGAACCCCGATGTATTGATGACATGTGTCCCTGGGTGCAATGAGATGCACGGCCTTGCCGAAGAGGGTTTTGAAGCCGTCGTTGTACAATAGGTCGAGCCAGTTAAGACAACTTTCAAAGGTGCCGTTACCTTTTCGGACATGAACAAGCCTGAAAACCTGACCATGTCGAGCGAAGGCAAGCGCGGTGCCGCCGGTTTTGCCAAGGGTGGCGCGGTTATCCGGCTCGAAGCTGATGGCGACCAGACCATTTTGCACTCGAGGTCGAGGCCAAGGTCGGCGGCAAGCTCGCGCAACTTGGCAGCCGCATCATCGGTGGCTTTGCCAAAAAGATGGCCAATCAGTTCTTCGTCAAATTTCTGGACATCATAGGTGCTCCCGAAGCGGAAAAAGGTACCACAAAGGACAGTGAAACTGCCGAGACGGATACGTCGGGTGAGAAAAAGGGATGGCTCAAGCGACTGGTTTCCAAATGACCCACGCGCCTGACCATACAGGCATCATCAGAGGAGAATTGTCATGACCAAGGTGACAATGAAAATAAACGGCAAATCCATATCGCGGGAGGTTGAAGGCCAGACGCTTCTGTCTTCACTACTGCGCGATGATCTGCGCACGACCGGTACCCATGTCGGGTGTGACACCTCGCAATGTGGTGCCTGTGTAGTTCATGTTGATGGTGCTTCGGTAAAATCCTGCGCCATGTTTGCTGTGGAGGCTGATGGTGCCGAGGTTACGACCATCGAATGCCGGGTGTTCTGGCCATTTTCACTGGCGAAGATTTTGTTGAAGTTGGTGGCAACCCGGCGGGTTGGTTAATCAACAGCC
>JBMYPG010000193.1:0-6312 GCA_049600095.1 Pikeienuella sp.
GAGCGGCAGTGCCGCGGCACGGCTCAGCCGGGCAAATACGGGTATGTTAAAGATGCCAATGGCGATGATCGCGTTGACAGCCGATGGCCCGAAAATCGCGGTGATCATGATTGCGATCAGCAACGACGGGAATGCAAAAACCAGATCGTTGCCCCGCATGATGATTTCATCCAGCCAACCGCCATGGCGCGCAGCAGCGGCAAGCCCGAGTGGAACTCCCAAACCCATTCCAATCCCGACCGCAATAAATGCCACCGCGATAGAGGTTTGTGCCCCCACCATGATCATCGAGAAAGTGTCACGCCCGAAATGATCAGTTCCAAACCAATGTGTAGCCGAGGGTGTTTGCAGTTTGTTTCCGATTTCCAACGCGGTGACGTCATGCGGCGTCCAGATCAATGAAAGAAGCGCGCCGATGACAAAGACCGCAGTCAACCCAAGGCCGATCACCATGTTGCGCGAACGGAGTGCATTACGAAGGAAGCCAGTCTCGGTCATCTTAGCTCCGCACACGCAGGCGTGGATCTACCCACGCATAGGCGACATCAACAAGGAAGTTCACCAGAATGACCGCAAAGACCAGCAGCATGACAACGCTTTCAACAACAATAAGATCGCGTTGCGTGATGGCCTGAAACACCAGCCGCCCGAGACCGGGCAAAAAGAAAACATTTTCGATAATAATCGCTCCGGCAAGTAGGAATGAAAATTGAAGGCCAATGATCGTCAAAACTGGGATCATCGCGTTGCGCAGCGCGTGACGCCACAACACTTGCCGACGTGTCAGTCCCTTGGCACGGGCTGTGCGCATGTAGTCTTCTGAAAGCGTGTCCAACAACGATGACCGCATCACACGGGCCAAGATGGAGGCCTGCGGCAAAGCCAACGCAATTGCAGGCAAGGTCAGGGCTTTCATCGCTGAGAAAATGCCTGCATCCCAGCCCGGAAACCCACCGGCTGAAAACCAACGTAGATTGATGGAAAACAGGATGACCATCAGGATCGCAAACCAGAAATTGGGTATCGCGACACCCAACTGCGTCGCACCCATGACTGCAATGTCAGTGGCTGACCCTCTGCGGGCCGCCGCTAATATTCCAACTGGGAACGCGACAACAACAGTCAGCGTCAATGCATACAGTGCCAGCGGCAGCGACACCTGCAACCGATCCGAAACAATGTCAGACACCGGTGAGCGATAGGTGTAGGACGTGCCCATGTCGCCGCCAAGCAGCCCGCCAACCCAACCAAGATAGCGTTGAGCCAGCGATTGATCGAGCCCCAACTCTACGCGCAGGGCCTCAATGGTGTCAGGCTGCGCGTTCATGCCCAGCATAAAACTGGCTGGATCACCCGGCACAATTTCAATGCAGGCAAAGATGACCAGGCTCGCCACGATCAGTGAGATACACAGCGAGCCTAGTCGCTTCATTACATAAGTGAGCATTTACGCACAGATCACTCGGACCAAGAAACCGCAGTCAGGTCAACGGCCTGCGTTGGTGCGTCCTCCCAAATGCCATTGAGTTTGGCATTCACGACAGAGGTCAGGGCCAGTTGGAACAGATACCCATTCACGTAATCCTCAGAGATGATGGTTTGCGCCTGCCTCAACAGATCAGAGCGTTTTTCAGGATCATTCTCAACACCCAATGTTTTGATCAGATCTTGGAAATCCGCGTTGTCATACTGGAAGTAGTATTCTGGGCGCGCATAGATCCCAATGTCCATCGGTTCGGTATGGCTTACGATGGTTAGGCCAAAATCATACCCACGGAACGCCTGCTCCAACCACTGTGCCCATTCAAGGTTTGAAATCTCTGTCTTGATGCCGATCTCGCGCAGCTGGGCTGCGATGATCTCACCGCCACGGCGTGCGTATGACGGCGGTGGCAATTTCAATGTAGTAGAGAACCCTTCTGGATACCCTGCCTCGGCCAAAAGCGCCTTGGCCGCTTCTGGATCAAATGGCGCGTTACCGGTCAGATCTAGGTAGTCTGGGTTATGAGGCGAAAAGTGAGACCCGATTGGCGTGCCGTAGCCAAACATTGCGCCATCAATGATGGCCTGACGGTCAATCGCCATGGACACAGCTTTGCGCACACGGACGTCATCGAATGGTTCCATCTTGTTGTTGATTGCAAGGATGGTTTCCCCCTCGGTGTTGCCCGACAAAACGGTAAACCGTGGATCGGCTTCGAATTGGGCCAGGTTCTCTGGCGCCGGATAGCTGTAGAATGCGTCAACATCTTCGGCCATCATGGCCGCAAATGCCGCGGTTGGTTCTGAAATGTACTTAAACGTTGCACTTTCCAAAGCAGCAGGTGTGCCCCAATAGCTGTCGTTGCGGACTAAAGAGATACTGTCGCCCTTGCGCCATTCTGAGAACGTAAACGCACCAGTTCCTACCGGG
Organism: Pikeienuella sp.; assembly: GCA_049600095.1. Lineage (GTDB taxonomy): Bacteria > Pseudomonadota > Alphaproteobacteria > Rhodobacterales > Rhodobacteraceae > Pikeienuella. The sequence continues at coordinate 2,414 of JBMYPG010000193.1, forward strand.
TTGTTCTTGATGTCTTCAATGCTTTCTGGTGCAACGATCACGGCATCGCCCCAAGCCATATTGAACAAGAAGTTACCCTGTGGCGCGGAAAGCGTGACCTTCACCGTGGTCGCGTCGACGGCTTCTACACTTTCGATACCGCTGAACAGTGCTTTTTGCGCGTTCGTGGAATCCTCTGCGCGGGCGCGGTCCAATGTAAAGACGACATCGCTCGCTTCGAATGATGTGCCATCATGGAACGCAACGCCGCTGCGCAGGATAAAGGTGTAGACTGTTCCATCTTCGGAAATGTTCCAGCTTTCCGCCAGCCCCGGAAGAACAGCCCCATCTGAGCCGAAGCGCGTCAGCCCTTCGAAGATGTTTGAATAGACCACTTGGTCAATCGCGCCCGCAGCGGCAGATGTTGGGTCCAGATGCGGTGGTTCAAGTTGTAGACCAATGGTTACATCTGTTCTCGCCGCATAGGCTGACGTCGCGATCAGCAGCGCAGCGCTTGATAACAAGATTGATTTCATTGTTTGGCTCCCCGTTTTGTTTTCCCAGCCAGCGCTCTAACGACCTTCGTCGAATTCCATGGCCCAAGCACGTATGCTCAGCAGAGCTGTCTTTACGTTCAGCTAAGCCGACATTTCCCAAGTGGCTTTGTGTTGTGAGGAGCTTGCCCATTTTCGTAGGCGTTTTCAACTCTGACGGCGGCATCGGTTCCAAGATCATCGACTGTGAGGGCTCCACAAGCGCGCGATCCGGGCTTTTCTTGGATTTTGGCCCATTATGGGCAGCGCCAAGAGGCAACAATCAAGCCGCTTTTGTCCCCGGTTCGTTGCGATGGCCGTCATGCGGACCTCGGCGGGGGCTTGAGGGCGCAGATGGCACCCAAAGCAAAAGGGCGCGGATGGCGCCCAAGGCAAACGCATGAAGAGAGGTGGCCGCAGGGTTTTGGACCAGATGTTAAGCTTTGGCGTCTGACAAAGACTGTACGCCCATCATGAAACGGAAACGCTATTCAACGGAGCAAACAAGCGGCGAGGCACTATCCGCATACCACGCCAGTTGCGCGCCCACCTCACACGATGGAAGCGCACAGCCGGCACGCATGCCGTCATGTTTCGGGGAAGGCGCGTTGACAGCATCAAAACGGGTATAAAGCGCGCCGCTGCCCGTGCCGGTATCGAGAATGTTTCACCACATGTTCTGAAGCACACCGCGATCACATGGGGTGTGATGAATGGGATACACCTAGAGGATGCCGCCGAATACTTCGACACCAGCGTCGAAACAATCCAAAAGCATTACTGGCAGCATAGCCCGCACCACCAACTGCGGGCGCTCGAAATCATCGAAAATAGGATGATGGTTGTGTAAATAGACGAGAAGAGCACGCCTAAGTCATGGTGCTGCTGGAGAGAATTGAACTCTCGACCTCTCCCTTACCAAGGGAGTGCTCTACCTCTGAGCTACAGCAGCTAACTGTGACCGGTTAAAGCCCTACATCAGGCCCCTTGGTCAGGCGGGCGGTTTTTCGGGCAAACTGGGGGGAATTGCAAGCCCAAAAGCGCTGATTGTTGCGGGAAAATCGACCTCGTTATGATCGGGGTGCTGGACCGCGCCTAACGTGGCTTGTAAAGACGCTGTTATGAGCGGATCAGGCGGTAAAACCTCAGATGATAAGGCCGAAAGGCTGGCGGCGGCGTTGCGGGCGAACCTGCGACGACGCAAAGGGCAGCAGCGTGGGCGGGATGACCTGTCAGGTCGTGACCCAAATCGCCGCGATACAGTGCTGCAACAAGGCGTGGCAGAAAGTAATAAAGAACTACGCCAAACCTCTGACGAACTGCCCAAGAATCGCCCCGATACGGCGACAGATGATGCCGAATGAAAACGGGCGACCCAAAACGGGCAAATAGCGGGCAAAAGGCGAGAACATGGATAAGATTGTAGTAACTGGCGGATCACCGCTGAGCGGACGAATCGCAATTAGCGGCGCAAAAAACGCCTGCCTGACATTGATGCCCGCCGCATTGCTAACCGATGAACCACTGACGCTGACCAATGCGCCCCGTTTGGCTGATATTCGCACCATGGTTGAATTACTGACCTCGCTCGGGTGTGAGGCTGCCTCGCTACAGGATGGTAAAGTGCTGGCGCTTGGTGCGCAAACCATCAGCAATCATACCGCCCATTATGACATCGTGCGCAAAATGCGCGCCTCGATTCTGGTGCTGGGGCCAATGCTGGCGCGCGATGGGCATGCCATTGTTTCCCTTCCCGGTGGTTGCGCTATTGGTGCCCGCCCCGTTGACCTGCACCTGAACGGGCTAGAGGCGATGGGCGCTGAGTTGGAGTTGCGCGATGGGTATGTCCACGCGCAGGTTCCCGGCGGCTTAAAAGGCGCAAAGATCACCTTCCCCTTTGTGTCGGTTGGTGCCACAGAAAATCTGTTGATGGCCGCAACATTGGCCAAAGGCACAACCGTGTTGGAGAATGCAGCAAGAGAGCCAGAGATTGTAGACCTAGCGCGCTGCTTGCGCGCGATGGGCGCAGAAATCGAGGGCGAAGGCACAGATACCATCACCATTCAGGGCGTTGAGCGCTTGCACGGTGCCACCCACCGAGTTGTCGCTGACCGTATCGAACTTGGCACCTATATGATCGCCCCAGCCATCGCAGGCGGCGAAGTGGTGATGGAAGGTGGTTCTCGCGAACTGGTCGCTGCCTTTGCGGATAAATTGGAGGCCGCCGATGTGGAGGTTTCCGACGTTAAGGACGGCTTGCTGGTTCGTCGCAAAAACGGCGTTATTCGCCCGGTGGATTTTGCGACGGAACCCTTCCCCGGTTTTCCCACAGATCTGCAGGCGCAATTGATGACCCTGCTGACGCTGGCTAATGGCCGTAGCCGGGTTGAGGAACGTATTTTTGAAAACCGGTTCATGCATGTGCCTGAATTAACCCGCATGGGCGCAAAGATAGAGATTGATGGTGGCGCCGCCATTGTGGATGGTGTCGAAAGCCTGCGCGGTGCGCCGGTGATGGCATCTGATCTGCGTGCTTCCGCTTCTTTGGTGCTGGCTGGGTTGGCGGCTGAGGGCGAAACCGTTGTTAGCCGCGTTTACCATCTGGACCGCGGTTATGAACGGGTTGAACAGAAACTCGGCGCCTGTGGCGCAAATATTGAACGGGTTAGCGAATAAAGATGAGCGATGCGCGGTTTGAAGACGGGGGCGAACAACCTCTACGCTTAACAGCAGCCACTGCTGATGATCTGGCAGTGATTTCCGCGCTGGCGCAAGACGCCGTGTGCAAGGTAGAGCGGGTACAATGGATGGCACGCCGCCGCCGTTTTGCCATGTTGCTTTACCGGTTTCGCTGGGAAGATCGCGCAGATGCTGAGAAGGAAAAGCGGACCTATGAGCGTGTCGCCTCTGCCTTCACCATCGATGACGTAAGCGTCGTGAAATCTCATGGAATTAGCGCGACAGACCGCGATGCAGTATTCAACGTACTGAGTATCGGTTTCACACCAGCCGAGGATGGTGCCGGTGTTCTAACCATCGAATGCTCGGGTAATGCGGCATTCGCGTTGGATGTCGAATGCCTGAATGTATCACTGGTGGACCTGACCCGCCCGTGGTCAGCGGGCGGGCGGCCTGATCATTCTTAGTAAGTCGTGATCAAACGACACCGATAATGGCAAGACCAAAGATCATTTGGCATAACCAACCGACGGCAAATGCCAAAGTACGCACGACTGGCACGGCCATTACATAGACGACATAATGAACCAACCGGGCCAAAAAATAGACCATCGCAGCAGTCGCAGTCATCTCGCTGTTCGTTCCGACGATGTGGGCAGCCAAAACCAGTGGCGCGAAAACAACAAGATTCTCAACAGCGTTTTTATG
>JBMYPG010000194.1:0-225 GCA_049600095.1 Pikeienuella sp.
GGCGCTTGTGGGTGCTTTCTTGGAAAGCGACGTCGCTAGGTGTTGGGATCGAGTTGTTGCCCTCATATGGTGTTGCGATACGCATGATTGACAATGGTGCGAAACAGGAAACTGGAGGCACCTTACTTTTTTGACCCGTCCCTTCAACGGATCCTGCCAAAAGGGTGCTATTCGGACATGACACAATAAGTTTCGCAATCGGGACAGGCCGCTCTAACGGCAAAA
>JBMYPG010000194.1:235-6268 GCA_049600095.1 Pikeienuella sp.
CGTGATTTCAGTTTACCGGCTCTGACGTCTACTATTCTTTTGGTAATCAGAGGGGCGATTGAATGCAGGTAGCGAGCTTTCTTGTCAGCATTGCGGAATTGTGGGGCATGCTGGGCTTGGCTGTTGCCGCGCTGTTCCTGACTGTAGGCATTGACCGGTTGGACGAAGACGCGCGGGGTGCGTATTTCTTTCGGGCACTGATTTTGCCCGGTGTGGTGTTGATCTGGCCAGTCGTCCTGTTGCGGTGGATTGTACTGGAAACCGGGCGCGACCAATGGCCTTTGCGTCACCGGCCCCCGCGCCTCAGCCATAAATATGCTGCGATAGCACTGGCGGTCTTTATTCCTGCCACGATATTCACTGGTGTCCTCATCAAACAAACGTGGCCAGCTGACATCGCGCCAGTTTTACTGGAGGCCGCGAAATGAGCGTCTCTTACATTCCGGTTCAATGGAACACCTTCAAATATCGCTATAACCTTGCGCTAGTTGCGATGGTTGCCGCCTATCTTTACATCTTCATTGAACTGGCACCCGGCATGCTGGGGTATCAACCGCCTATCAATGCTCAGGTTCATAATGCCCGCGCCTTTGGGTCATGTGCGTTTTTCATGCTCACAGTGATCCTCGCCATTGGGCCGCTGGCGCGGTTGGATAAGCGGTTTCTACCTCTCTTGTATAATCGCCGTCATTTCGGTGTTCTCACGTTTTTCGTCGCGATCACTCATGCCGGGTTTATTTTGGATTGGTATTTTGCCTTTTCAAACTCCGACAAATATGAGGCGCTGCTTTTTGCCAATACGGCATATGGTCAAGCCTTGGGGTTTCCCTTTGAGGTTTTTGGGATTTTCACGTTGTTCTGTATGGCGGTGTTGGCAACCACTAGCCATGACTTTTGGCTGAAATTCCTGACGCCCCGCATTTGGAAGGCGATGCATTATCTGATCTATCCTGCCTACATTGCGCTGGTTGCTCATATCACTCTGGGAGTGGCGCAGGATTTTCGGGATATGACTTTTCCCTATATCGCTTGGGGTCTTTCGTTGACTGTCGTCGCTTTGCACCTGCTGGCGCTACGACAGGATTCTGGTGCCGACCCATTAGCGAAAGCTGCGGTGTGGGAACGTGTTTGCCTTGTTGACGAGATCAACGAGGGCTTTGCGCGGATTGCTCGGCTATCAACTGGTGATCGTGTGGCTGTGTTTCGGCACAAAGGCGCGCTTTCAGCGATTTCGAACCACTGCGCCCATCAGAACGGGCCCTTGGGTGAGGGTAAGATCATTGCGGGCTGCGTCACCTGCCCCTGGCATGGGTTTCAGTATCGGGTTGAGGATGGATGCTCACCGGAGCCATTCACTGAGAAAGTTCCAACCTATCGGGTGAAATTGGATCAAGGGGTTGTTTATGTTGACCCTGATGCCAATCCGCCGGGCACATATGTTGAACCGCTGAAGCTGGAGGGTGCGTGATGGCCAAGCAACCGTTTTTTGTGGCCTATTTTCCAGTTCCCAAGGCGTTGAAGCCATTTCTGCTAATCTGCGCCGCTGCTCTGATCGTTGCTTTTGGTGCGTTGGCCGCGGTGGTCGGTGGCACGCAGGATAACCCCGGTGAGGGGGCTTTTCGATTTGATTATGGGCGGCAGACTGTAACTGGTGTGTTGGAGTTGAAGCCTTATCCCATTCTTCGGATCACCGAGGGGAATGAGCATTTGCCCGCGGGGCATACGTTGATGATGTCGGCGGGTGGTAAGCGTGGTTTGATGGGGCGGGCTGCTGGGCTTGAAGGGCGGTTGACCACTGTGTCTGGTGTGATCCTGCAACGCGGTGATTTGGATATGCTGCAGGTTCGTGGTGGCGCTGCCGGGTTGAGTGCCGTTGAGGGTGAAGCGCCCATTCTTTCCCCTGCCGAGCCCTTGGGTCGCTGGCGGCTTGCGGGGGAGATTTGTGATGGGAAATGTGAGGCAGGGGCAATGCGGCCCGGTCGGCGGGCGGCCCATCGGGCTTGTGCGAATTTGTGCATCATTGGCGGGGTGCCGCCGGTTTTTGTGTCGTCTCAACCTATCGAGGGTGTCGATCATATGTTGATCGCGGGGCCGGATGGCGGGCCGATGCCTGAGGCGCTTTTGGACCATGTGGCGAAGTTCGTTCGGTTGGAAGGTGATCTGGAGCGGCGTGGTGATTTATTGGTTCTGAAAATCGATCCTGACACCGTGGAGATCCTGTGATGGCGAAGCGGATCATTGGTTTGGTTTTGGCGCTGATTATTGCCATGGTGATGCTGTATATCAGCCGGTTTTGGCCGTTTGACTGGTGGGGTCGTGAGGGCCTGTTTGGCTGGGATGCCCTGCGGCCCGGTGGGGATATTTTGCGGCGGGACTGGCTGCGCGGGACGATGTTGCGGCCTTATGATTTGCTGATTTGGGTCGGGGCGGGATATTTGATTTTGACCCTTGCCCAGAAGGGGTGGGATCGACTGACGGGGCATTAGCCTTATGAACCAAAATCACGAGCGTAACGCGTGCGTGATTTTCTATAAATCTTTGATATAAAACAACTTTGAAAATTTCATTAGGGAAATTTTAACCGGTTTTCTGTTTACTTCCGATTAACCCCCCGCCGCCACGGAGCACCGCAAGGGCGTTTCTGGTGAAACGCTGTTATGAGTATCTTTGCGATTAAGATGGCAGTTTTTAAGCCCTCACATGTATTCTTTATCCCCTAGAACGTCCCGTACTAAATCGCATTCACTTGGCCCGCTGAACGCGTTGTACGCTGTAAACGCTGCCTCATCGGGCCCAAGTAAATACATGAATCAGGTTAGGCGCGATAGGCGCTACCCCTTAAAGCGTTTCGTATTAGTATTGAATCACCTAACGCTGCCTGAAATCAAAGATTTCAATGCGTTACTGCGTTCCGCCTTTAATGTGAGGCATCATATCGCCAAAAGCCCGAGAGCGCCGCCAGAGTACATAGAGGGGGCGCGGCAGGGTTTTGGCGATTCAAGTTTTAGGCGGAACGCTATAGGCGAAGCTGGATTCCTCAAATTAAACGCGAAGCGCTATCGTTCGTGTTCACGATGGTTTTGTCCTGCTCATTGTCAACCACCATGAGGGTATCAGTATAGATAATTTCGGGTTTGCAGCCGAACTTGTCTTCGAACCCGGCAAGAAACGTTTTTGAAAAAAACGCCCTTGCGTCCGCTTCGTTTTCCCAGAGATACACACTGCGGCCTGTACGGCTGGTCTCGTCATAGCAGAAATACTTGCGGATTAGCTTAGGCAAGGCACGAAACCGAGCTTCGGATTGCTTGAACCGCTCAACCAGTGCATCGCGCGTGACGGGTTTGGGGAAGGTATAGGTGACAAGTACGGTATACATATTCGCGTTCCTTTGAGGTCAAGTATCAAGCCGCGCGATCAATGCTTGTGCGGCATGGCTGGCAAAGGCGGCAATGGACAAAGACGGCGGGCATCCCGCCGGGTGTGGGAAAACCGAGGCATCGGCGATGATCAACCCTGGATGACCATGAACCTCGCCAGTGCCATTGACGACGCCTTTAGCCGTATCGTCCGAGATGCGGCATCCACCCATTGGGTGGGCGGTAAAAACCCCACTTTTTAGGTATTTCACTTTGCGCCCGGACATTCTGGATAATGCTTCCATCGCCGCCATTGTTCGTTTGTATGCAGGTGAGCCTTTTACATCGAAGGCAAACCGAAGCCGCTTTCCTTCGGACCAAAACCGACCGTCGGCGGCGTCCTGTGCCATAGCGACGACATTGTATTTCCTGCGCGCTGCTGCTCGGGACTTTTTGCGTTGGAACCAAGGAACCGGCGCGGGTTCTCCACCGGACAGGATGAAATAGCCGGCATCCTCATGGCCCTTGATTTTGATGCGACCATGTACTGGCGGCCCCAGCGAGGCATCTCGGCTGCCATCATCAGGCACTTCCCATCCGCCGAACAGATCGCCATTTGCCCCGATCCCATGACCAAGGGCAGGAATATTTGCCAATGCCCCGGCATCGACACTTTGGCGCATCAACGCGTTAGAATTCATTGTGCCAGCGGCCAGCACGACCACCGGAGCCGAAATATAGTAACGGCGCAGACGGCGATAGTTGCGTACGGTCAATTCATAGCCCTGCGCGGTGCGGGAAATGCGGCGCACCTCGCTCATGTCGCGGACCTCCAGTCCATGTGCCATTGCGGGGATCAGGAAAAGGGCGTCGGTCGTGGATTTTGCGCCGTTTGGATCACCGAATTTTCCCGGTGCCGCAGTATGATCCATCGTTCGTCTGTGCACGCCATTGGCATCAGTGAAATCTGCCGGTTCACCATCCGGATAGGCGATTCCCATGGAGGGCTGTTCGCCTTCTGATAGCGGTGTAAAATAAGCTTCACCCTGCCATGCGTGATCGGTGTGATTGGGAACAGTGAACGAATCCCTAGGTTGAACCCCCTGTAGCTCAGTCAGGCATCGCTGATAATGCGGAGCCATTGAAGCATCACTGATCCCGTCAGAATGACCTTCCCAGAACCCTTTGGCCGGATAGTCCATCATTGCGGCCCAGATATGGCTTCCTCCGCCGACATTTGAAAAACAGGGCACTTGAATGCCGCGGCCTTTCCAAAGTTCGGAATAGCCCCAAGGGTTCGCCAAGAGGGCCTGCCTCGGGCCCCAGGGCAAGTACAAAGACCGACCCAGTATCCACCAACCGTTTTGGCTGGGCAGCCGTGCGCGTCGCTTGATGCCAGCACTGCGTACGGGCAACGTATCGCGCCATGGCCCGCGTTCCAGAACAAGCACACGCTTGCCTGCTTCCGTCAACCGGGAGGCCATGACGGACCCGCCAAAGCCGCTTCCTATGACGATTACATCAAATTCTGACACCGGCTACTCGCCCTCATGTGTGATAAGTGCACCTGCCTTGACGGTGTCGGAGCCAAAGTAGGCTTCGTCCAGCAAAGCCTTGTTTGCAGACAGGTTCTGAGCGCGGCCAGAATAACGGACGGTGCCGCCACGCAGAACGATCGCCTGTTCAGAAACGGCCAGCGCCATATCGGTGAATTGCTCTATCAGTAATACCCCGACGCCACTCTCTTTTAGGCCAGTGACAAACCCCATCAATCGTTTCACCACCAGCGGAGCAAGCCCCAGCGACATTTCATCGATCAGCATGAAGCGCGGTCGGCACATTAACGCATGACCCAGGGCCAGCATTTGCTGCTGCCCGCCCGACATGGTGCCCGCGGCTTGTTTCTTACGTTCCGCCAATTCCGGGAACAGTTCGTAGGTGCCAGCAAGGGTGATTTCCAGCCCTTCCGTCAAGAGTGAGCCGGCAGCGCGCAAATTGTCGTCGACCGTCAACCGGGTCAGGACCCGGTGCCCCTCCGGCACGGCAGCAATCCCTGCCGCGCGGATAGCATCTGGCCCCTTGCCCGTCAGGTTCTGCCCATCAAGTAGCATCTGGCCCGAGTTGACCGGCAACATGCCCGCCATCGCCAGCACCAATTCAGACTTTCCTGCGCCATTGGCACCAAGCACCGCCGTCACAGTACCGGCCTCTAGCGTTAGATCAACAGCTGACACTAACTTGCGGCCATCCGGTGCAACCTCGAATGCGTGCAATTCCAGCGTCATACCTCTACCTCATCGGTCCCGAGATAGGCCGCCTTTACTTTGGGATCATTCAGTACCTCTGCCGTCGGGCCAAATGCAATGCGGCGCCCAAAATCGAGAACCAGTGTTTCCGCACAAATGTCAGCGATCAAATCGACATCGTGATCGATCGCCAGAACCTGCGCCCCGGTTCTGGCATGGATCGACTTGATCAATTCTCCCAGATGCCGGGTTTCACTGACTGAAAGCCCGCCAGCCGGTTCGTCGAACATGATCAGTTTAGGCGCACCGACAAGGCATTTGGCCACATCGGTCAGACGCCGTTCATAGGAATTGAGCGCCGCACCCTGTGTATCTGCCTTGGCCTTCATGCCAACAAGGGCGAGCATCCGGTCGACCTTGGTCCGTTTCCC